>NZ_JBIAIN010000024.1:0-126373 GCF_042871445.1 Streptomyces sp. NPDC005794 | reverse complement strand
GGGTTGGGTGGTGCTGGCTGGGGGGGGGGGGGGGGGGGGGGGCCCCCCGGGGGGGGGGGGGGGGGGGGGGGCGCGCCCCGGGGCGGGGGGGGCCCCCCCGGGGGGGGGGGGCCCCCCGCCCCTGTCCGTCACGGCGGTCCAACAGTGGTGGATCCGCCACGAGTTGCCGCGCTCCGGAGCCCGGGCCGGGTCAGTGGACGACGTCGAAGACGTTCTTCTGCAGGCCGTTGGCGTACGCCTCGTGCTCGACGAGCTTCAGCTTCTGGGTGTCCTTGTCCGTGTCACTGAACAGTCGCTTGCCCGCGCCGAGCAGGAGCGGGAAGACGAGCAGGTGGTAGCGGTCGATCAGGCCGGCGTCCGACAGCGCCCGGTTGAGGGACGTGCTGCCGTGGACGATGATCGGGCCGCCCTCGGTCTCCTTCAGCGCGGCGACCTCGTCGAGCGACCGCAGGATCGTCGTCGGGCCCCAGCCCGAGACCAGGTCGTCCTCGGTGAGCGTGGTGGAGACGACGTACTTCGGCACGTCCTTGTAGCCGGCGAAATCCTCCATGCCCGGCCAGACCGGGCTGAACGCCTCGTAGCTGGCCCGGCCCAGCAGCATCGCGGCGGCCTCCTGCTGCTCACGGCCCTTGATCTCGAACGCCTCCGGGAGGAACTCCACGTCCTTGAAGGTCCAGCCCGCGTTCCGGTACCCCGGCTCGCCGCCGGGGGCCTCCATGACTCCGTCGAGCGAGACGAAGGCGGTGCTGATCAGGGTGCGCATCGAAGGTCTCCCGGTATCTCGTGTTCTGGTTCGCCGTAGGTCCGCCGGCCGGCTTCGAACCGGTCCCGTGTCCGCGGTACGCCCACTCTGACTGACTGACCGGGGAAAGCGGGGAGACTCATCGGTCGCCGCCCCCTCCGGTGCGGGCGACGCTGCGGCAGGGCCGGTGCGCAAGGAGGCTTACGGCCGGCCGGACCCTCAGGTGGCCGGCACCATCATCGGCATCTCGTGGCCGGCCTGTCCCGAGCCGTCGGCCGAGGTCACACTCCTCGTCCGGGCCTGAGGGACCCGTACGTACGGGAACGGGCCGCCCGTTGTGCGGGCGGCCCGTCCTCATGCGTTCGGCGGGTGAGTCAGGAGATCAGCTCGATCTCCGCCAGCGTCGCCGCCGTCGTGCTCACCAGCCGGTACTTCGCGTACGCACCCGGCGCCTGCACCGAGAACACCCGGGTCTGCTTGTCCCAGGCGAACGTCTGGCCGGACCGCTTGTCGAGGTCCTTCCAGGCCGTCCCGTCCGCCGACCCCTGGAGCACCCAGCCCGTGGGGGCCTTCGCCGAGGTGGCCGAGGTCAGCGTGTACTGGACCGCCTTCGTGCCCTCGGCGGCCGGCAGGTCCACCGACTCGACCGTGGCCGAGGTGGCCGAGGTGTTGTCGTACAGCGCGCCGTCGCCCTTGAGCACGTCGCCCTTGGGCGCGGGCACCTTGTCGTCCTTGGCGATGGAGACCGGGGCCGCGTCCTTGCCCGTGCCCCACGCCGACGGCTGGGAGCCCATGTCGAACTCCAGCACGCCGCCCTTGGCCAGCAGGTCGTGCGGCAGCGAAGTGGACGTCCACTTCTTGCCGTTGACCTTCAGGCCCTGGACGTAGATGTTCCTGGCGCTGTTCTTCGGAGCCTTGACGACCAGCTCGCGGCCGTTCTCCAGGTGGACGGTCGTCTTGGTGAAGAGCGGCGAGCCGATCGCGTACTCACCGCTGCCCATGACCAGCGGGTAGAAGCCGAGCGAGGAGAAGAGGAACCAGGCCGACTGCTCGCCGTTGTCCTCGTCGCCGTGGTAGCCCTGACCGATCTCGCTGCCGGTGTAGAGCCGCCCGAGGACCTCGCGGACCTTCTCCTGGGTCTTCCAGGGCTGCGACGCCGCGTTGTACATGTACGTGGCGTGGTGCGCGACCTGGTTGCTGTGGCCGTACTGGCCCATCCGCACGTCACGCGCCTCCGTCATCTCGTGGATGACGCCGCCGTACGAACCGACGAACTCGGGTCCGGCGGTCTCGGGGGTCGAGAAGTACGTGTCCAGCTTCTCGGCCAGACCGTCGCGGCCGCCGTAGAGGTTGGCCAGGCCACGGCTGTCCTGCGGGGCGGTGAAGGCGTAACCCCAGCCGTTGGTCTCCGTGTAGTCGTAGCCCCAGACGCGGGGGTCGTACCGGTCGGAGGGCAGGCGCCAGTCACCGTTGGCCTTCTTGCCCTGGAAGAAGCCGGCCTTCTCGTCGAAGAGCTTGACGTAGTTCTGCGCGCGGTTGAGGAAGTACGCGGACTCCTCCTTGTAGCGCGCCTTCTTCGTCTTCTCGTAGAGGGCCTTGCCCATCTCCGCGATGCCGTAGTCGTTGAGGTAGCCCTCCAGCGACCAGGAGAGCCCCTCGTGCGTGGAGGTGTCGGCGTATCCGGTGAAGACCGAGGTCTCCATGCCCTTGCGGCCGACGCCCGAGGACGGCGGGGCCACCGTGGCGTTCTTGACCGCCGCGTCGTACGCCGCCTCGGCGTCGAAGTCGACGCCCTTGACGTACGCGTCGGCGAAGGCCACGTCGGAGCTGGTGCCGGTCATCAGGTCCGCGTAACCGGGAGAGGACCAACGGGAGGTCCAGCCGCCGTCCTTGTAGTGCTGGACGAAGCCGTCGACCATCTTGCCGGCCTGCTTCGGGGAGAAGAAGGAGTACGCCGGCCAGGTCGTCCGGTAGGTGTCCCAGAAGCCGTTGTTGACGTACACCTCACCCTTGACGATCTTCGCGCCGGTGTGGGTCGGGGTGTCGGTGCCGGTCTGCGGCGAGAAGGGGCTCGCGTAGGTGCTCTTGCCGTCGACCTGCTCGAAGCCCGAGTTCGGGTAGAGGTAGAGCCGGTACAGGCTGGAGTAGAGCGTGGTCAGCTGGTCGGCGTTCGCACCCTCGACCTCGACCTTGCCGAGGATCTTGTCCCAGGCCTTCTGCGCGTCCTTCTTCACCTTGTCGAAGGAGGCCGTCGCCGGCAGCTCCATGGCGAGGTTCTTCTTCGCCTGGTCGACGCTGATCAGCGAGGTGGCCAGCCGCAGGTTGACCGTGCGGTCCTTGCCCGCGTCGAAGCGGAAGAAGCCGGTCACGTCGTCACCGCCGCCGCCCTTCAGCTTGCCGCTGTCGGTGACCGGCGCGTCGAAGGAGCCGTATACGAAGAGCCGGGTGGCTCCGGTGGACAGGCCGCTCTTGACATCCGAGTAGCCGGTGAAGGAACCGGTCTCCGGGTCGAGGGTCAGTCCGCCCCTGTTGTCGACGTTGTCGAAGACCAGACTCGCGTCGTCGGCGGGGTAGGTGAACCGCATCCGCGCCGCGTGGTCGGTCGGCGCCATCTCGGCCTTGAGGCCGTTCTCGAACGTCACCCCGTAGTAGTGCGGGGTCGCCGTCTCGTTCTCGTGGCGGAACGGCAGCGCGCGGGCCGAGCGGGAGGCGTCGGGAGTGCCGGAGGCCGCCGACGGCATCATCTGGAAGGTCTGGCGGTCACCCATCCAGGGGCTCGGCTCATGGCTGGCGCTGAACGCCTGGAGTGTCGGCAGGTTGTCCTCGTTGTTGCCGCGCGCGTAGTCGTACAGCCAGCTCGTGGAACCGGCGTTGGTGACCGGCGTCCAGAAGTTGAAGCCGTGCGGGACCGCGGTCGCCGGGATGTTGTTGCCGCGCGAGAAGCCGCCGCTGGAGTTGGTGCCGCGCACGGTCGACGCGTAGTCCGCGAGGTGCGCCTTGCGCTTCTCCGGGGCCTTCGGGGCGATCGTGACGTCGTCGATCCAGCCCTGGAACTTCGACGGGCCCTTGGGCGAGTCGTACGCCACCAGGATCCGGTCGACGGTCTTGCCGGCCGCGACCGTGCCGATGCGTGAGGCGACCTTGTTCCACTGGTTCACGTACAGCCGCTTGGCGTCGGCCTGGCCCTGCGGGGTCAGCAGCCCGCCATGGCTGTCGGTGGCCTTCAGCTCGCTCAGGTATGTGCCGTCGGTGAAGGCCAGGTCCACCGCCACGTGCGTCGCGGGGTAGTCGAGGTCGGTCTCGCCCATCTGCGGGTACACCAGGTAGGAGAGCTGCGTGTCCTTGGTGACTGCCGTGTCGACGTCGAAGACCTTGTTGTACGAGTAGGCGTGGCCGTCCGGCTTGTGCGTACCCGCGTACCGCAGGGCCTTCTTGCCGGTGAAGCCCGCGCCCTGCTTGGCGGTGGGGGAACCCGAGGGGCCGCGGTCGGGCTGGGAGCGCATGTCGTCGGGGGTGGGGGTGGAGGTGTCCCCGTCCGAGAACTGGACGTCGGCGAGCTGGATCGCGTCGGACGCGCCGTTGTTCTTCGTGATCTCCAGCCGGAAGTGCTGGAAGGCGGTGTCCGTGGTGAAGTCGTACGACTTGGTCTGCAGGCGCTCGGAGAACGTCTGGCCGGTGCGGGTGTCCAGGTCCGTCCAGGTCCTGCCGTCGGCGGAGCCCTTCAGGGTCCAGTCCCTGGGGTCCCGTTCGTCGTGGTCGTTGGCCGACGTGAGGGCGTAGGTGACGACCTCGGCGGGCTCGGCGAGGTCGAACTCGACCCAGCCCGTGGACTCGAAGGCCAGCCACTTGGTGCCGGGCTCCACATCGGTCAGGTTCTCCTTGACCTCGCCGCCGGAGGTGTTCTCCCCGCTGGCGCGCAGATCGGTGACCTGATCGGTGATGTTGCCCGGTATCCCGGCGGAGAATCCACCGTCGACACCTGATGCCCGTTTCTTTCCGTCGGCGCCTTCCTCGACGGTGTTGCGCCAGTCCGGCTGCTTTTCGTCGGCCTCGAACGAGGAGCTGAACGACGTGTCGCCGGAGGGCTTCTGCGCGGCGCCGGACGGCTGGGCCAGGGCGGCGGTGGGTGCCGCCAGGGCCATGACGAGAGAGGCCGCGAGGACCACGGCGGAGCGACGGTGTCTGTGGCGCGAGTCGTGCTGAGGACCACGTAGGGGCTGCATACGGAGCCGTTCCTCCTGGGGGACATGCATGGACAACGTTGTCAACGAGGGATGCGGGTTCCAGTAGGGAGCCAAATGGCTGGATGTGTCAAGGGTGTTGCGTGGGGTCGACGCAGGTGATTCGACCGTATTGCGGAAAATGGTGATTCCGTGCCGAGGCGCGCGGTGCCGAGGTGACCGTGAGGTCTCAACTCGGGAAAGACTGCCGCTCACCCCTGCATTCGATCTTGCCCAGTTGGCGACAAGTGGACTATACCTGTCGGCGTCTGCACAGTCGCTTCACAACGGCGCGCGGGCACGGGGGAGGGGGAACGTCTGTGGGCGCGCGAGGTGGCCCGCCGTGCGTTCCTCCGGTAACTCCTCCGCTGCATCCAGTAATCCGGCAATGTGCACGATCCGAGCGCAACTGACCGCGGTGGCGGGGCCCTTCGCCTGAGGCGAATTCACTACGGGTGACCGGTACACCGCCTGAGTCCTGGAGAAGGCGAGGACTTGAGCATGGGATCCACCTCCGGCCGCACGAATGAGGGCCTTGGCCGTCGCGATGTGATCAAGCGTTCTGCCGCACTCGGCCTGATCGCCGTTCCGACGATGAGCTTCCTGTCGGCCTGCGCGAGCAGCGACAGCGGAAATGACGAGAAGGTCGAGAAAGGCACCAAGAGCGCGAAGAACCCGCTCGGTGTCAATGAGACGGCCGCCCTCGAAGTCGTCATCTTCAACGGTGGCTTCGGCGAGCAGTACGCCATCGACGCCGAGAAGAAGTACAACGAGGCCTTCCCCGAGGCACCGAAGGTCAAGCACTCCGCGACCGAGAAGATCCAGTCGATCCTGCAGCCGCGCTTCAACGGCGGCACCCCGCCGGACCTGATCGACAACTCGGGCGCCGAGCAGATGGACATGGGTGTCCTGGTCGGCAAGAAGCAGCTCGCCGACCTCACGCCGCTGATGGACGCCCCGTCCTACGACGACCCCGCCAAGAAGGTCCGCGACACACTGCGCCCCGGTGTGCTGGAGATGGGCCAGTTCGACGGCGACCCGGTCTGGGTCATGTACTACGCGTACACGGTCTACGGAGTCTGGTACTCCCGGACCAACCTCGAGAAGCTCGACGCGACGTACCCGGAGACCTGGGACGACATGCTCGCGCTGTGCGCGAAGGCGAAGAAGCAGGGCGTCGCCGGCTGGACGTACCCGGGCAAGTACCCGTACTACCTGCCGTTCTCGCTCTACCCCTTCATCGCCAAGATCGGTGGCCGCGAGGTCCTCGACAAGATCGACAACCTGGAGCCCAACGCCTGGAAGGACCCGGCCGTCAAGGCCGCCTTCGAGGCGTACTACGAGCTCTTCCAGAAGGGCTACATCCTCAAGGGCACGCCCGGTCTCACCCACATCCAGTCGCAGACCGAGTGGACCAAGGGCAAGGCGCTCTTCATCCCGAACGGTTCGTGGGTGGAGAACGAGGCCGCGCCCACCACGCCGGACGACTTCAAGATGATGGTCGGCGCGCCGTCCAGCCTGGACTCCTCCGACAAGCTGCCCTTCGGCACCCTCTGGGCGTCCGGCGGTGAGCCGTTCATCGTCCCGGCGAAGGCGAAGAACGCCGAGGGCGGCATGGAGCAGCTGCGCATCATGCTCAGCGAGGAGTCCTCCAAGAACTTCACCAAGTCGGTGAAGTCCCTCAGCGCCTTCAACGGTGGCACCGACGGCCTGACGCTCTCCACCGCGCTGCAGTCCGGCGTCGACGTCCTGGCGAAGGCCGGCGAGAACGTGGTGAACCCGCGTATGCAGGACTGGTACGTGAAGCTGCAGAAGGAGCAGATCGGTATCGCCGGAATCGGCGAGATGATGGCCGGCCGCGCGACCCCGGCGGAGACCATCAAGAAGATCCAGGCCTTCGCCGACGCGGCGGCCAAGGACCAGTCCATCAAGCACTACAAGCACCAGTGAGCCACCGTCACCAGCGGCGGCACCCGCTCAGAGATCGGGGTCGGTAAACGATGCAGCACGGCAAGTACCGGTTCATCGCGGGATTTCTGGCAGCTCCGCTGGCGTTGTACGCCGTCTTCGTGATCTGGCCCTTCGCCCAGTCCATCTACTACTCGTTCACGGACTGGACCGGACTGAGCGCGGACTTCCAGATGGTCGGCTTGGACAACTACAGCCGAATGCTCGACGACGACATCTTCTGGAAGTCGCTGCAGCACAGTGTGCTGCTCGCACTGCTGCTGCCACTGGTGACGCTGGGCCTGGCACTCTTCTTCGCCTTCATGCTCAATGTCGGCGGCCGTCGGCGCAAGAACGCCGCGGTCGCCGGTGTGCGCGGTTCCGCTTTCTACAAGATCGCCTATTTCTTCCCGCAGGTCCTGTCGATCGTGATCGTGGCCCTGCTGTTCCAGTTCGCGTTCAACCCGACGTCCGGAATGCTGAACGCGACACTGAAGGGCGTCGGTCTCAAGAGTCTCCAGCCGGACTGGCTCGGTGACCCCGATCTCGCGCTCTACTGCGTGATGGTCGTGCTGATCTGGTCGACGGTCGGATTCTTCGTCGTCCTCTTCTCCGCCGGTATGGCGTCGATCCCGAAGGACTTCTACGAGGCCGCGCTGCTCGACGGGGCCGACCGCGTCACGACGTTCTTCAAGATCACGCTGCCGCTGCTCTGGGACACCGTGCAGTCCGGCTGGGTCTACATGGGCATCCTGGCGCTCGGTGTGGAGGCCTTCACCGCCGTACAGGTCATGACGGTGGGGCCGGGCGGCCCCGACTACTCCACCACCGTCCTGCCGCTGTACGTCTACCAGACGGCCTTCCGGGACGCCCAGGCCGGTTACGCGACCACGATCGGCGTCGGGCTGCTCATCGTCACCATGCTCTTCGCGGGCATCGTGATGCGACTGGGCCGGCGCGAGCGGCTGGAGTTCTGATGCCGCCCCGCCCGCAGACCGGCGACCGCAAGACCGGCCCCACGCAGAACAGTTCGGTCCCGGTGGCCGGCCCGACAGTTGTACGAGGTGAGCACGTATGAAGGTCGCTGAGACCCCGCCCGCCGTACCGGCACCGCGCTCGCCGGTGACGAAGACGAAGGCCCCGGTGGACGGTCCCGCCAGGAGCGGTGAGGGCAAGGTCCTCAACGTCTTCTCGCACGGTGTGCTGGTCATCTGGGCGGTGCTCGTCGTCATGCCGCTGCTCTGGGCGGTGATGTCGTCCTTCAAGACGGACGACTCGATCCTGTCGACGCCCTGGTCACTGCCGGACGAGCTGCACTTCGAGAACTGGTCGCGGGCCTGGAACCAGGCCCACATGAGCGACTACTTCCTCAACACCATCCTGGTGGTGGGCGGTTCACTCATCGGTACCCTGCTGCTCGGCTCGATGGCGGCGTACGTGCTGGCGCGGTTCGACTTCCCGGGGAACCGCTTCATCTACTTCCTCTTCATCGGCGGGATGAGCTTCCCGATCATCCTGGCGCTGGTCCCGCTGTTCTTCGTCATGAACAACATGGGCCTGCTGAACTCGGTGCACGGGCTGATCCTGGTGTACATCGCGTACTCGCTGCCGTTCACCGTCTTCTTCCTGACCTCGTTCTTCAGGACCCTGCCGACCTCGATCGCGGAAGCGGCCATGCTCGACGGCGCCTCGCACACCCGGACGTTCTTCCAGGTGATGCTGCCGATGGCGAAGCCCGGCCTGATCAGCGTCGGCATCTTCAACTTCCTCGGCCAGTGGAACCAGTACATGCTGCCGACGGTGCTCAACACCGATCCGGACGGCAAGGTGCTCTCCCAGGGCCTGGTGGAACTGGCCACCAGCCAGGGGTACAAGGGGGACTGGTCGGGTCTCTTCGCCGGTCTGGTCATGGCGATGCTGCCCGTCCTCGCCGCCTACATCGTCTTCCAGCGGCAGGTCGTCGCGGGGCTGACGGCGGGGGCGCTCAAGTAGGGACCGCTCCGAGGAGCGCGTTCACGTATCAGCAGTTCTTGTCGTGACCCGGCGACAAGAGTCACCAGAAACGAACAAGCCCCCGGGCTCAGGAACCACCCTTCGGCCACCGGTCGAGGGGTGGTTCCATGCTATTTGCACCGGTTTCCCCTCTGTTCGGATGTGGAGGCCCCATGCTCATCGGAGGCTGCGACTGCTCAAGGTCTTGACGGGGGGCACCCCAAAACGCTCAGCTTAGGGTTCACATGTTAGAGAAAACGGCAGGAGTGAGAGAGTCGATGGAGACTCCGGGGTCGCAGACATCTCTGCATCGGGCCAACCTTGAGCGGGTCGTACGTGCCGTAAGGATGGCGGGGTCCCTGACCCAGGCCGAGATCGCCAGGAGTACCGGTCTCTCCGCAGCCACTGTCTCCAACATCGTCCGTGAACTCAAGGACAGCGGCACGGTCGAGGTGACCCCCACCTCGGCGGGCGGGCGCCGTGCCAGGAGTGTCTCCCTGAGTGGGGACGCGGGCATTGTCATAGGGGTGGATTTCGGGCACACCCATCTTCGGGTGGCCATCGGCAACCTGGCTCACCAGGTGCTGGCCGAGGAATCCGAGCCGCTCGATGTGGACGCCTCGTCGGCCCAGGGGTTCGGCCGGGCCGAACAGCTGGTCAACCGCCTGGTCGAGACCACCGGGATCAGTCCCGGGAAGGTGATCGGCGTAGGCCTCGGTGTGCCGGGTCCGATCGACGTCGAGTCCGGCACGCTGGGCTCCACCTCGATCCTTCCGGGCTGGACGGGCATCAATCCCGGTCAGGAGCTCGCCGGCCGCCTCGGCGTGCCGGTGTACGTGGACAACGACGCCAACCTCGGAGCGCTCGGGGAGCTCGTCTGGGGCAGCGGCAGGGGCGTCAAGGACCTCGCGTACATCAAGGTCGCCAGCGGTGTCGGCGCCGGCCTGGTGATCGACGGGCGCATCTACCGGGGCCCCGGCGGCACGGCCGGCGAGATCGGCCACATCACCCTCGACGAGTCGGGCCCTGTCTGCCGCTGCGGCAACCGTGGCTGCCTGGAGACCTTCACCGCCGCCCGGTACGTCCTGCCGCTGCTGAAGCCCAGCCACGGGGCCGATCTCACCATGGAGCGGATGGTCCAGCTGGCCCGCGAGGGTGATCCGGGCTGCCGCAGGGTCATCGGGGACGTCGGCCGGCACGTCGGCAGCGGGGTCGCGAACCTGTGCAACCTGCTCAACCCGAGCCGGGTGGTGCTCGGCGGATCGCTCGCGGAGGCGGGCGAGCTGGTGCTGGCGCCCATCCGTGACTCGGTCTCGCGCTATGCCATTCCCAGTGCCGCGCGACAGCTCTCCGTGCTCCCCGGAGCGCTCGGAGGGCGGGCCGAGGTGCTGGGCGCGTTGGCCCTCGTACTCAGTGAGATGGGGGATTCAACCCTTTTGGAAAGCACCCTCCCTGCGGCGTCTCCTGCCTTCACTTAGATAACGAATGGCACCGTTGTCATCTCGTTAAGGATTTACTCCTTGACGTCGCCTCTGTGGCCGAGTTGACTTCCAGCCACCTCGGCCGCAACGTCGCGGCCTCGTCAGGGAGGTTCGAAATGAACACGCGTATGCGTCGTGCCGCCGTTGCCGTCGCCGCCACCACCATGGCCGTCTCGCTCGCCGCTTGCGGGAGTGCCAAGGAGTCCGGCGACAAGACCAGTTCGGAGTCGGCCAAGAAGGGCGACGACCTCAAGATCGGTCTGCTTCTTCCCGAGAACGGCACGGCCCGTTACGAGAAGTTCGACAAGCCGATCATCGAGAAGAAGGTCAGCGAGCTCACGGGCGACAAGGCGGAGGTCGTCTACTCCAACGCCCGGCAGGACGCCACGCTGCAGGCGCAGCAGGTCGACACCATGATCACGAACAAGGTCGACGCGCTCATCATCGACGCCGTCGACTCCAAGGCCATCGAGACGAGCGTCAAGAAGGCCAAGGCCGAGGGCATCCCCG
This sequence comes from Streptomyces sp. NPDC005794, assembly GCF_042871445.1. Taxonomy (NCBI): domain Bacteria; kingdom Bacillati; phylum Actinomycetota; class Actinomycetes; order Kitasatosporales; family Streptomycetaceae; genus Streptomyces; species Streptomyces sp. NPDC005794. The sequence goes on along the minus strand of NZ_JBIAIN010000024.1, from coordinate 115,481 downwards.
TCGTCGCCTTCGACCGCCTCGCCGAGGGCCCGATCGACGCCTACACCTCCTTCGACAACGAAGAGGTCGGCCGCGTCCAGGGCACGGCCCTGCTGGAGGCCCTGAAGGGCAAGGCCAAGCCCACCGTCGTGATGATGCACGGCGCGATCACCGACCCGAACGCCAAGCTCTTCAAGAAGGGCGCCAAGTCGGTGCTCGACGGCAAGGTGACGTACGGCAAGGAGTACGACACCAAGGAGTGGAAGGCCGAGAACGCCAACGCCAACATGGAGGGCGCGATCACGGCCCTCGGCAAGGACAAGATCGACGGCGTCTACTCCGCCAACGACGGCATGGCGGGCGGCATCATCCAGGCGCTCAAGTCCGCGGGCATCTCCAAGCTCCCGCCGGTCACCGGCCAGGACGCCGAACTCGCCGGCGTGCAGCACATCGTCAGCGGTGAGCAGTTCATGAGCGTCTACAAGTCGTACCCGCAGGAGGGCGTCATCGCCGCGGAGATGGCCGTGGCGCTCGCCAAGGGCGAGAAGCTCGACTCGATCGCCACGTCCAAGGTCGACAACGGTGACACGAAGGGCATTCCGACCGTCCTCGTCCCGGTCGTCTCGCTGACCAAGGACAACATCAAGGACACCATCATCAAGGATGGCATCTGGACGATCGACGAGATCTGCACGGCCAAGTACAAGGCCGCCTGCGACTCCATCGGTCTGAAGAACTAGCTCCCACCGCTCGGTGGCGGCCCCGGCCCCGCCGAGCGGCCCCAGGCCTGTCCGGCGCCCGCCCACCAACTGTCCCGCTACCGGGCTGGGCGCCGGACGGAACGCTTCTGCTTTTTCTTACTCTTCTGCTCGACCACCGCGCCTTCCCTCAGGCGCGGCATCCCCGCCGGGTCAGGCGGCGAAGGAGATGGTTCACGTGTCCGCTACGCCCGTGTTGGCGTTGCGAGGGGTCTCCAAGCGATTCGGTGCCGTCCAGGCGCTCACCGAAGTAGAGCTTGAGGTCCACGCCGGTGAAGTGGTCGCCCTGGTGGGCGACAACGGCGCCGGTAAATCAACGTTGGTCAAGACGATCGCCGGGGTGCACCCGATCGATGACGGAGTCATCGAGTGGGACGGCCGGCCGGTCCAGATCAACAAGCCGAACGACGCCCAGGGCCTGGGCATCGCGACCGTCTACCAGGACCTCGCGCTCTGCGACAACATCGACGTCGTCGGCAACCTCTACCTCGGCCGGGAGATCCGTAAGTTCGGAATCCTCGACGAGGTCGAGATGGAGCGCCGCTCCCGCGAGCTCCTGTCCACGCTGTCGATCCGCATCCCCAGTGTGCGCATCCCGATCGCCTCGCTCTCCGGGGGCCAGCGCCAGACCGTCGCCATCGCCCGGTCGATGCTCGGTGAGCCCAAGCTCGTCATCCTCGACGAGCCCACCGCCGCCCTCGGCGTCGAGCAGACCGCACAGGTCCTCGACCTCGTCGAGCGGCTGCGCGAACGCGGTCACGCGGTCATCCTCATCAGCCACAACATGGCCGATGTGAAGGCCGTCGCCGACAAGGTCGCCGTGCTCCGGCTGGGCCGGAACAACGGTGTCTTCGACGTGAAGACCACGTCGCAGGAAGAGATCATCTCCGCCATCACGGGCGCCACGGAGAACGCCGTGACCCGTCGTGCGGCGCGTAACGCGGAGGCCAAGAAGTGACAACCGACAAGACGTCCACGGCCGTGGTCAACCCGGAGGCCGCCAAGGGCGCGGACACCGCGGTCGACCCCCGGCTGCTCGTGCGTGAGCAGGGCTTCGCCGGGTACCTCACCGAGTTCAAGCGCAAGATGCGCGGTGGCGACCTCGGCTCGATCCCGGTGATCATCGGCCTGATCATCATCTGCGTGGTCTTCCAGAGCCTGAACTCCGAGTTCCTCTCCGCGAAGAACATCAGCGACATCGCCGTGGCGATGGTGGCCACCGGCATGATGGCCGTCGGCATCATCTTCGTGCTGATGCTCGGCGAGATCGACCTGTCGGTCGGTTCGGTCAGCGGTGTCTCCGGTGCCGTCGTGGCCGTGCTCAGCGTGACCAACGGCATGAACGAGTGGCTCGCCGTCGTCGTCGCGATCGTCAGCGGCGCGGTCATCGGTGCCGTCCACGGCTTCTTCTTCGCCAGGATCGGCGCCCCCGCGTTCGCCGTCACCCTCGCCGGCCTGCTGTTCTGGCTGGGGCTCATGCTCCAGCTCCTCGGCGACACCGGCACGATCAACCTCGACAGCGACGGCGTGGTCGGCAAGCTGACCACGTACTACTTCACGGACGTCGCCGCCGCGTACGGCCTGGCCGCTCTCGCGGTGATCGCCTTCTTCCTCTCGGCGTTCCTGGACAGCCGCCGCCGTGAGGCAGCGGGCGTCCCCTCCCGGCCGGTCACCGACATCGTGGTGCGCACCGTCGTGCTCGCGGTGTTCGCCTTCGCCGCGGCGTACATGTTCAACCAGTACCGCGGTCTCCCGCTGGCTCTGGTCCTCTTCCTCATCGTTCTGGTCGGCACGGACTTCGTTCTGCGCCGTACGACCTACGGGCGGAAGATCTTCGCGCTCGGCGGCAGCGTCGAGGCGTCCCGTCGTGCCGGCATCAACGTCACCGCGATCCGTGTCTCGGTGTTCGCCATCGCCGGCACCTTCGCGGCGATCGGCGGCCTGTTCTGGGCTTCCAAGATCGCGGCCGTCAACCAGGGTTCCGGCACCGGTGACCTCCTGATGAACGTCATCGCCGCGGCCGTCATCGGCGGCACCAGCCTCTTCGGTGGCCGGGGCCGCACCTGGAACGCCCTGCTCGGTGTCATGGTGATCGTCTCGATCCAGTACGGCCTGTCGCTGGAGGGCATCAAGACCCCGGTCCAGTACATGATCACCGGTGGTGTGCTTCTCGCCACGGTCGTCATCGACTCCGTCACCCGCAGGACGCAGAAGACCGCGGGCCGCGCCTGACCGTCCGCACCTGCGCACATGTGCCCGGCATCCCCCGTGATGCCGGGCACGTGCGCGTCCGCCCTGTCCCGGCGGCGCGGCGGAATGTGCCGCCCGATGACCGGGGCCGCCGGCGGAACATTAGACTCATCGGATCGACACGCTCGACCAGCTCACAAGCAAGGAGGCACGGGTGGACCTGCTGACCCGCATCAGGGGACCGCGCGACCTGGACCGGCTCGGTCTCGAGCAGCTCGACCAGCTCGCAGGCGAGATCCGTACCTTCCTCGTCGAGGAGGTGGCCAAGACCGGCGGCCACCTCGGCCCGAACCTCGGCGTGGTCGAGCTGACCATCGCCCTGCACCGGGTCTTCGAGTCCCCGCAGGACAAGGTCCTCTTCGACACCGGCCACCAGAGCTATGTGCACAAGCTGCTCACCGGCCGGCAGGACTTCTCGAAGCTCAAGAGCAAGGGCGGACTCTCCGGATACCCGTCCCGCGCGGAGTCCGAGCACGACGTCATCGAGAACTCGCACGCCTCGACGGTGCTCGGCTGGGCCGACGGCCTCGCCAAGGCCAACGAGATCCTGAAGAAGGACGACCACGTCGTCGCGGTCATCGGTGACGGCGCGCTCACCGGCGGTATGGCCTGGGAGGCGCTGAACAACATCGCCGCCGCCAAGGACCGCCCCCTCGTCATCGTCGTCAACGACAACGAGCGCTCGTACGCACCGACCATCGGCGGCCTCGCGAACCACCTCGCCACCCTCCGTACCACCGACGGGTACGAGCGGTTCCTGGCCCGCGGCAAGGACCTCCTGGAGCGCACGCCCGTCGTCGGCAGGCCGCTCTACGAGACCCTGCACGGCGCCAAGAAGGGCCTCAAGGACTTCATCGCCCCGCAGGGCATGTTCGAGGACCTCGGCCTGAAGTACGTCGGCCCGATCGACGGCCACGACATCGAGGCCCTGGAGTCCGCGCTCCAGCGGGCCAAGCGCTTCGGCGGCCCGGTCATCGTGCACTGCCTCACCGAGAAGGGCCGCGGCTACACCCCCGCCCTCGAGGACGAGGCGGACCGCTTCCACGCGGTCGGCAAGATCCACCCGGACACCGGCCTGCCCATCTCCACCTCCGGCCTCGACTGGACCTCGGTCTTCGGCGAGGAGATGGTCAAGCTGGGCCACGAGCGCGAGGACATCGTCGCCATCACGGCGGCCATGCTCCAGCCCGTCGGCCTCGGCAAGTTCGAGGCGGCCTTCCCGGACCGGATCTATGACGTCGGGATCGCCGAGCAGCACGCGGCGGTCTCCGCGGCGGGCCTCGCCACCGGCGGGCTGCACCCCGTCTTCGCCGTCTACGCCACCTTCCTCAACCGGGCCTTCGACCAGGTCCTGATGGACGTCGCCCTGCACAAGTGCGGAGTGACCTTCGTCCTGGACCGGGCCGGTGTCACGGGCACGGACGGCGCCTCGCACAACGGCATGTGGGACATGTCGATCCTGCAGTGCGTGCCGACCCTGCGCATCGCCGCCCCGCGCGACGCCGACCAGGTCCGCGCCCAACTGCGCGAGGCCGTCGCCGTCGACGACGCGCCCACCGTCGTCCGCTTCTCCAAGGGCGCGGTCGGCCCCGCGGTCAAGGCCGTGGGTACGGCGGGCGGCATGGACATCCTGCGTACGGCGGGTACGGACGCGCCGGACGTCCTCCTGGTCTCCGTCGGCGCGCTCGCCCCGATGTGCCTGGAGATCGCCGCCCTGCTGGACGCCCAGGGCATCTCCACGACCGTGGTGGACCCGCGCTGGGTCAAGCCCGTCGACGAGGCACTCGCCCCGCTCGCCGCGGAGCACCGGGTCGTCGTCACCGTCGAGGACAACAGCAGGGCCGGCGGTGTCGGCTCCGCCGTCGCCCAGGCTCTGCGCGACGCCGACGTCGACGTGCCGCTGCGCGACTTCGGCATCCCGCCGGTCTTCCTCGACCACGCCACGCGCGGCGAGGTCCTGGCCGAGATCGGACTGACCGCGCCGGACATCGCCCGCCAGGTCACCGGCCTGGTCGCCAAGCTCGACGGACGCTACGAGAGCCGTGTCGTGGAGCAGCCCGTCCGCGACTGATCCGCCCGCACGCACATGGGCCGGCCGCCCACCCCACTCGGGTGGTCCGACCGGCCCATTCGCGTGAAACCGGGGCGTAGGGAGCGTGCGGGAAGGGCTGGTTCCGAATCATGGCGTCCACGACGAGTGCGTGGAGGTACGCCGGTGAGCACGCAGCATGACACTCCCCCCAGCGAGAAGGGACTGTTCAGGACCAAGACGGTCGAACAGTCCATCCGCGATACCGAAGAGCCGGAGCACACTCTCAAGAAGTCCCTCTCCGCGGTCGACCTCACGGTCTTCGGGGTGGGTGTCATCATCGGCACCGGAATCTTCGTCCTCACGGGCAAGGTCGCCAAGGAGACGGCGGGCCCCGCCACGGCCCTCGCGTTCGTCGTGGCGGGCATCGTCTGTGCGCTCGCCGCCCTCTGCTACGCCGAATTCGCCTCGACCGTCCCGGTGGCCGGATCGGCGTACACCTTCTCGTACGCCTCTCTGGGCGAACTCGTGGCCTGGATCATCGGCTGGGACCTGGTGCTGGAATTCGCCCTGGGCACCGCGGTGGTGGCCGTCGGCTGGTCCGGTTACGTCCGCTCCCTCCTGGACAACGTCGGCTGGACGATGCCCGAGACGCTCTCCGGCCCGGACGTGGCGAGCGGCCTGGGCTTCGACATCCTGGCTTTCGTCCTCGTGCTGATCCTGACCGTGGTCCTGGTGCTCGGGATGAAACTCTCCGCCCGGGTGACCACGGTGGTCGTCGTCATCAAGCTGGTGGTCGTGGGCATCGTGATCATCGCCGGCCTCTTCTTCATCAAGTCGGCCAACTACTCACCCTTCATCCCCGAGGCGGAGAAGCAGCCCTCGGGCTCGGGCCTGGACGCACCACTGATTCAGCTGATCTTCGGCTACGAACCGACGAACTTCGGCATCATGGGCATCTTCACCGCGGCGTCCGTCGTGTTCTTCGCCTTCATCGGCTTCGACGTCGTGGCCACCGCCGCCGAGGAGACCAAGCTCCCGCAGCGTGACATGCCGCGCGGCATTCTCGCCTCGCTCGTCATCTGCACCCTGCTCTACGTCGCCGTGTCGATCGTCGTCACCGGCATGCAGCACTACTCCGAACTGTCCGTCAGCGCCCCGCTCGCCGATGCCTTCAAGGCCGTCGGACACCCCTTCTACGCGGGCGTCATCAGCTTCGGCGCCGCGGTCGGCCTCACCACGGTCTGCATGATCCTGCTGCTCGGCCAGACCCGGGTGTTCTTCGCGATGAGCCGCGACGGACTGCTCCCGAGGTTCTTCTCGGTCACGCACCCGCGCTTCGGTACCCCGTACCGCCCGACGATCCTGCTCGGTGTGGTCATCGCGATCGTGGCCGGCTTCACGAGCATCAACGAGCTGGCCACCCTGGTGAACATCGGCACGCTCTTCGCATTCGTGGTCGTGGCCCTCGGCGTCATCGTCCTGCGCCGCACCCGCCCCGACCTGCACCGGGCCTTCCGCACCCCGTGGGTACCGCTGCTCCCGATCGTCTCGGTGGCCGCCTCGGTCTGGCTGATGCTGAACCTGCCGGCGGAGACCTGGCTCCGCTTCGGGATCTGGATGGTGCTCGGCGTGATCATCTACTTCGTGTACGGACGCCGGAACAGTCGTATGTCGAAGGCCCGTTGACGTGGTCAGCCCTGCCGTGACCGTGGCAGCGGCCGTACCGTACGCGGACCCGTACAGAGGGCCCCGTACGCCTCGGCCCGCTGCCGCAGTCCACGGTCGGCCGTGACCACGACGCAGGGCCGCACACCCTGGGCGGACGCCGCCAGGGAGGCGATCAGGTCGTCCCCGCTGCCGGGCGCCGCCTCCACCCGTACCCCCGGCACGGACACGACCCCCCGGGCCGCCCCCTCCACGACGAGCACGAGTTCCACCGGGCCGGGGTGCCCGGGCAGCCCCTCGGCGGCGTACAGGACAAGAGAGTCCCGCAGCCGCTCGGCAGCGCCGTGCCGGTCCCGCCACCAGCGGTCCGGCACGGACCCCACCACGTTGGCGGCGTCGACGATCACCAGGGTCTGCTCCACGGTCATCCCTGCAGGATGGCAGATCAGCCGCCGGTGGCCGGAGACTTCTTGGCCGACTCGGGAATCCTGCCGTCCGTCCGGATCGCCTTCCAGAGGTCGCCGGCCTGTGGTTCCGACGCCACCACACGGTTCGGGTCCTGCTCGTCGTAGGCGACCGGCAGCATGATCGTCTCCATCGACGCGGGGTCGACGCCGTTCATCGAGCGGGCGAACTCGCTGAGCGAGGTCAGCGAGGCGAGCCCCTCGTCGGTGGTCAGCGACTTGGTCGCGGAATTGGCGATCCTGTACGCGGTCGCCGGACTGCCCAGCAGGTCCTGGGACTTGATCTCCTTCAGCAGCGCCATCAGGAACTGCTGCTGGAGCCCGATCCGGCCCAGGTCGCTGCCGTCGCCCACGCCGTGCCGGGTCCGCACATAGGCGAGGGACTCGGTGCCGTCGAGCCTGTGCGTGCCGGCGGCCAGGTCGAGGCCCGAGACCTTGTCCTTGATCGGCTCCTCGACCTCCACGTCGACTCCGCCCATGGCGTCGACCAGGTCCTTGAAGCCCGCGAAGTCGATCTCCAGGTAGTGGTCGATCCGGACCCCGGACATCTTCTCCACGGTCTTGACCACGCAGGCCGGACCGGCCTGGGAGTAGACGGAGTTGAACATGACCCGCTCCGCGGATGCCGTCCTCGAACCGTCGTCCTTGACGCACTCGGGCCGGGTCACCAGGGTGTCGCGCGGGATGGACACGGCGACGGCCTCGGACCGGCCCTCGGGTAGGTGCACCACCATCGCGGTGTCGGACCGTGCCCCACTGACACCGCCGCCTCCGCCCAGCTCCTTGTTCTCCGCCCCTGCGCGTGAGTCGGAGCCCAGGACGAGCAGGTTCTGCCCGGTGGTGGGGAGCTTCTCGGGACGGTCCTCACCGAGCGCCTGGTCGATGTCGACGCCCTTGATGTTGCCGTCGAGGTCCTGGTACATCCAGTACGCCGTGCCACCGCCCGCGAGCAGGAGCACGAGCAGGACCCCGAGCGTGATCTTGAGGCCGCGGCGGCGCTCACGGGGCTTCTTCCGGCCCTGCTTCGGCGCTTCCGCCCGTCGTGAGGCGCGCGGGCCCGGGGTTACGGCGTCGTGGCTCATCCTGCACGCGTCCCTTGGTCTGTGGCCCGTGAGGGCTGGGTGTGGTGATGGGGACTCGGGTGGGGCCGGTCCACATGTGCGGGGGAGGCTGAGGCGGGGGAGCGGGTGCCGGCCAGCGGGTGGGGCTTGCAGACGACCCTCGGCTGACGCTCCTGCGGGAGCAGCATGCGCACGAGCCGCTCACCGGCAGGGATGACCGAGCCCGATGGCGCCGGCCACCAGGGGGACGTCCAGGAGCAGCGTCGTGCGGACGTGCTGGTTCATCAGGAACGGGTGCAGCACTCGCCGGAGCTCATGAAGCATCGGACTGAACTTTAGACAGCAATGAAAGGTCTGGTGGGCTTTCGGAGGAGAAATGTCGAACATGTGACGACCGGATGCCGAACAGCGGCCTGTGCGAGCCCGAGAGGGATGCGTCGAGGGCGTAGGCCGTGCAGTGGTGCGCACCGTCGGCCCGATGGCTCTCCGGGCGATCCGGGCACAGCGAAGGGTACGACCCGTGGCCGAGCCGTACCCTTCGCCGCTCTTCGTCAGGTGTTACGCCGGGACGCTCGCCACGCCCTGCGCCAGGAACCGCTTGCCGTTGACCCGCTCCGAGACGCCCTCACGGTCCAGGTACGGCGTGATGCCGCCCAGGTGGAAGGGCCAGCCCGCGCCGGTGATCAGGCAGAGGTCGATGTCCTGGGCCTCGGCGACGACGCCCTCGTCCAGCATCAGGCCGATCTCCTGCGCCACCGCGTCCAGGACGCGGTCACGGACCTGGTCCTCCGTCAGGACGGTGTCGCCCTGCTTGAGGAGTGCGGCGACCTCGGGGTCCAGCTCCGGCTTGCCGGATCCATAGACGTAGAAGCCGCGCTTGCCGGCCTTGACGACTGCCGCGAGGTTCTCGGAGACCGTGAAGCGCTCCGGGAAGGCGCGGTTCAGGGTCTCGGAGACGTGCAGACCGATGGCGGGGCCGACCAGCTCCAGCAGCACCAGCGGGGACATCGGCAGGCCGAGGGGCTCGATGGCCTTCTCCGCCGTCTCGACCGGGGTGCCCTCGTCGATGATGTTCTGGATCTCGCCCATGAAGCGGGTGAGAATGCGGTTGACGACGAACGCCGGGGCGTCCTTCACCAGGACCGCCGTCTTCTTCAGCTTGCGGGCGACGCCGAAGGCCGTGGCCAGCGAGGCGTCGTCGGTCTGCTCACCGCGGACGATCTCCAGGAGCGGGAGGATCGCGACCGGGTTGAAGAAGTGGAAGCCGACGACCCGCTCGGGGTTCTTCAGCTTCGACGCCATCTCGGTGACCGAGAGGGACGAGGTGTTCGTGGCGAGGATCGCGTGCGCCGGGGCGACCGCCTCGACCTCCGCGAACACCTGCTGCTTGACGCCGATCTCCTCGAAGACGGCCTCGATGATGAAGTCGGCGTCGGAGAAGCCCTCCGCCTTGTCCAGCACACCGGAGACCAGGGCCTTGAGGCGGTTGGCCTTGTCCTGGTTGATGCGGCCCTTGCCGAGCAGCTTGTCGATCTCGGCCTGGACGTAGCCCACACCCTTGTCGACGCGCTCCTGGTCGATGTCCGTGAGGACGACCGGTACCTCCAGGCGGCGGAGGAAGAGCAGCGCGAGCTGGCTGGCCATCAGGCCCGCGCCCACGACGCCGACCTTGGTGACCGGGCGGGCCAGGGACTTGTCCGGGGCGCCGGCCGGGCGCTTGGCGCGCTTCTGCACCAGATTGAAGGAGTAGATCCCGGAGCGCAGCTCGCCGCCCATGATCAGGTCCGCGAGGGCCTGGTCCTCGGCGTCGAAGCCGGCGCTCAGGTCGCCGTCCTTGGCCGCGGCGATGATCTCCAGCGCGCGGTACGCGGCGGGGGCGGCGCCGTGCACCTTGGAGTCCGCGACGGCCTTGCCGCGGGCGACGGCCTGGTCCCAGGCGTCACCGCGGTCGACCTCGGGACGCTCGACCGCGATCTCGCCCTTGAGGACGGACGCGGTCCAGATCAGCGACTGCTCCAGGAAGTCCGCGCCCTCGAAGATCGCGTCGGCGATCCCGAGCTCGAAGACCTGCTTGCCCTTGAGCTGACGGTTCTGGTTCAGCGAGTTCTCGATGATCACCGAGACGGCGCGGTCGGCGCCGACCAGGTTGGGGAGCAGTGCGCAGCCGCCCCAGCCGGGGACCAGACCGAGGAAGACCTCGGGCAGTGAGAACGCGGGGATCGCGGTGGAGACGGTGCGGTACGAGCAGTGCAGACCGATCTCGACACCGCCGCCCATGGCCGCGCCGTTGTAGTACGCGAACGTCGGGACCGCGAGGCCGGACAGGCGGCGGAAGACGTCGTGGCCGCCCTTGCCGATGGCCAGCGCGTCCGTGTGGTTCTTGAGGAGCTCGACGCCCTTGAGGTCGGCGCCGACCGCGAAGATGAACGGCTTGCCGGTGACACCGGCACCGACGATCGCGCCTTCGGCGGCCTCCTTCTCGACCTGGTCGACGGCGGCGTTCAGGTTCGCCAGCGACTGGGGGCCGACGGTGGTCGGCTTGGTGTGGTCGAGGCCGTTGTCCAGCGTGATGAGGGCGAAGCGGCCCGCACCGCCGGGAAGGTCGAGATGGCGTACGTGCGCCTGCGTGACGACCTCGCCGGGGAACAGCTCGGCCGCACCCTTCAGAAGCTCAGTGGTGGTGGTGCTCACTTGTTGCCTCCGTCGAAATTCGGGTTCTCCCAGACGACCGTGGCGCCCATGCCGAAGCCGACGCACATCGTCGTCAGGCCGTAGCGGACCTCCGGCTGCTCCTCGAACTGGCGGGCCAGCTGAGTCATCAGGCGGACGCCGGAGGAGGCCAGCGGGTGACCGTAGGCGATCGCGCCGCCGTACTGGTTGACGCGCTGGTCGTCGTCGGCGATGCCGTAGTGCTCCAGGAAGGCGAGCACCTGCACGGCGAAGGCCTCGTTGATCTCGAAGAGACCGATGTCGTCGATGGAGAGGCCGGCCTTGGCCAGGGCCTTCTCCGTCGCCGGGATCGGGCCGTATCCCATGACCTCCGGCTCGACACCCGCGAAGGCGTAGGACACGAGACGCATCTTGACCGGGAGACCCAGCTCGCGGGCGGTCTCCTCGGAAGCGAGCAGCGAGGCGGTGGCGCCGTCGTTGAGACCCGCGGCGTTACCGGCCGTCACGCGGCCGTGGGCGCGGAACGGGGTCTTCAGGCCGGCCAGCGACTCCAGCGTGGTGCCCGGGCGCATCGGCTCGTCGGCGGTGACCAGGCCCCAGCCCGTCTCCCCGGCCTCGGCGTTGGTGCGGCGCACGGAGACCGGCACCAGGTCCTGCTGGATCGTGCCGTTGGCGTACGCCTTGGCGGCCTTCTCCTGCGAGCGGACCGCGTACTCGTCGGCGCGCTGCTTGGTGATCGAGGGGTACCTGTCGTGCAGGTTCTCCGCGGTCATGCCCATGAAGAGGGCGGACTCGTCGACCAGCTTCTCCGACACGAGGCGCGGGTTCGGGTCCACGCTCTCGCCCATCGGGTGGCGGCCCATGTGCTCGACACCGCCGGCGATGACGACGTCGTACGCGCCGAAGGCGATGGAGCCGGCCGTCGAGGTGACGGCGGTCAGGGCGCCCGCACACATGCGGTCGATGGAGTAACCGGGCACCGACTGCGGCAGCCCGGCCAGGATTCCGGCGGTGCGCCCGAGGGTGAGGCCCTGGTCACCGATCTGGGTGGTCGCGGCGATGGCGACCTCGTCGATCTTCGCGGGGTCCAGGTCCGGGTTGCGGCGCAGCAGCTCCCGGATGGCCTTCACGACGAGATCGTCGGCGCGGGTCTCGTGGTAGATGCCCTTCGGGCCCGCTTTGCCGAACGGGGTGCGGACGCCGTCGACGAAGACGACGTCCCGGATGGTACGAGGCACGGTGGCTCTCCTCCAGGGTGCGGGATGGCACTGCTGCGGACGCACACATCGGCGCGCCACGCCCCTCATGCTACTTGCGGGTAACCAGACTGCCCACCCCCCACCACCGGAGCGGTGAACGTCACACGCGACGGGGGCGTCACCGGTGCCCTGGGAAGGCCGGTTAAGTGGCGTGAATTCGATCCTCCTCGACGAGTCGGTCCGTGGTGTGGCCGCGACACGCGTACGCCCCCCTGCCGGAGGCGGATCCGGCAGGGGGGCGCACGCGTGTTCGGGGTGCCTCAGGCGCTCGCGTCCAGGGCCCGCAGCAGCAGGGGGCCGACCTGCTCGATCTGCCAGTGGCGCGCCCCGTGACCGGCCAGCGCGCTCTCCACCGTGTCCGGGGTCAGGACCTTGGGCGGCTCCCAGCAGACCCGGCGCACGGTGTCCGGGGTGATGAGATTCTCCTGCGGCAGGTGCAGCCGCTCGGCGAGCTCCGATACGGCGGCACGGGCCGCCGACAGCCGGGCCGCGGCGGCCGGGTCCTTGTCCGCCCAGGAGCGGGGCGGCGGCGGACCCGCCGGCTGCTGACCGGGCTGCGGCAGCTCCGACTCCGGCAGCTTCTTGGCCCGGTCGACGGCCGCCTGCCACTGCTCCAGCTGACGGCGCCCCATGCGGTGCCCGAACCCGGGCAGCGCGGTGAGCGCGTTCACGTCGGCCGGGAGTGCCAGGGCCGCCTCGATGATCGCGGCGTCGCCGAGCACCTTGCCGGGCGAGATGTCGCGGCGCTGCGCCACCTGGTCACGGGCGGTCCACAGCTCCCGGACGACCGCGATCTGACGGCGGCGGCGCACCTTGTGCATGCCGGAGGTCCGGCGCCACGGGTCCTTGCGCGGGGGAGCGGGCGGCGCCGAGGCGATCGCGGCGAACTCCTCCAGCGCCCACTCCAGCTTGCCCTGCCGGTCCAGCTCCTCCTCCAGGGCGTTGCGCAGGTCCACCAGCAGCTCGACGTCGAGCGCGGCGTAGCGCAGCCAGGGTTCGGGCAGGGGGCGGGTGGACCAGTCGACCGCGGAGTGGCCCTTCTCCAGGGCGTAGCCGAGGACGTTCTCCACTATGGCGCCCAGGCCGACCCGCGGGAATCCCGCCAGCCGTCCGGCGAGCTCCGTGTCGAACAGCGAGGTCGGGGTCATGCCTATGTCGCGCAGGCAGGGCAGATCCTGGGTCGCGGCGTGCAGAATCCACTCAGTTCCGGTCAGGGCCTCGCCGAGCCCGGACAGGTCTGGGCAGCCGACGGGGTCGATCAGCGCGCTCCCCGCGCCCTCGCGGCGCAGCTGTACGAGGTAGGCGCGCTGCCCGTAGCGATAGCCGGAGGCGCGCTCGGCGTCGACGGCGACGGGGCCGGTGCCTGCGGCGAAGTCCGCGATCACCCGGGCCAGCGCATCGTCGGACGCCACCACCGGGGGGATGCCCTCGCGCGGTTCGAGCAAGGGGATCGGCGCCGGGGCGACGTCGTCCGGGGGAGCGCCCCCGGTGGTTCGCAGTGAACTGGCTTCTGCGGTCTCTTGGGCGTCGGTCACATGCCAAGGGTATCTGTGTATGTGCGTCGCCCGTCGACGGAACGTTCCGTCGACGGGCGGCCATGCACGTAAACCGGCCGGTTACGCATCCGCGCAGGTGCCGGTGGGTCAGGGCCTGTCGTTCGGATCAGGCTGGAACAGGGAGCGGGGCCCGGTGCCGTGCTCGCGAGGCGGAGGAGGGAGCCATGGCGACCGGCGGCATCACCGCGAGGTGCGGTGCCAGGGTTCGTGAGCCCAGCATGATCCGAACGACAGGCCTCAGGGGGGTCAGTGGATGATGCCCGTGCGCAGGGCCACGGCGACCATCCCGGCACGGTCTCCGGTGCCGAGCTTGCGGGCGATGCGGGCGAGGTGGCTCTTGACGGTGAGGGCGGAGAGGCCCATCGAGACGCCGATGGCCTTGTTGGACTGGCCTTCGGCGACCAGGCGGAGCACCTCCACCTCACGACCGGAGAGTTCTCGGTAGCCGCCCGGGTGGCTCGGGGAACCGGGAGGCCTGCGGTGCATTCGGGCTGCGTTGGCGCCGATCGGGGCGACGCCGGGACGGGTGGGATGGCCGATGTTGGTACGGGTGCCGGTGACGACATAGCCTTTCACGCCGCCCGCGAGGGCGTTGCGTACCGCGCCGATGTCATCGGCGGCGGAGAGGGCGAGGCCGTTCGGCCAGCCGGCGGCTCGGGTCTCGGACAGCAGGGTCAGCCCGGAACCGTCGGGCAGGTGGACGTCGGCAACGCAGATGTCGCGCGGGTTGCCGACGCGGGGGCGGGCCTCCGCGATGGACGACGCCTCGATGACGTCACGAACTCCGAGGGCCCACAGATGGCGGGTGACGGTGGAACGGACGCGCGGGTCGGCCACGACGACCATGGCCGTCGGCTTGTTCGGGCGGTAGGCGACCAGGCTTGCGGGCTGCTCGAGGAGAACGGACACCAGGCCTCCTGGGGGGAGTGGCGGGACGGGCCGGCTCGGGGATGAAGCCGGGGCGAACCGTGCTTGAAGGGTCATTGACCTCTTCGGCAGCAGGTGCGTCCTCCTTTAGAGGAAGATCACGATTTAGTGAGTAACAATTCGGGCAAATAGGACGCGCGATCGATTGTACGAAAAGAGAGCCGGCCTCTGTGCGACCGGTTCCCTCCGAAAGGTGACGCAGTGTCAGGGGGCCTGGGGCCCGCGCCGCTGGGGCAGCGTCACCACCGCCGCGTCGGCCGTGCCGGACGGCGGCAGGCCGGCGAGCTGGCAGAGCAGATCGCCCCAGGCAACCAGATGCGCACCCATGTCCGGCACCCCGCCGTGCCCCTCGCGCGGCGTCCACGAGGCCCGGATCTCGATCTGCGTGGCCGGGTGGCGCGCGGACAGCGCGCCGAAGTAGTGGGAGCCGGCGCGCGTCACCGTCCCGCCGGCCTCCCCGTACGAGAGGCCACGGGCCTCCAGCGCACCCGTGAGCCAGGACCAGCACACCTCGGGCAGCAGCGGGTCGGCCGCCATCTCCGGTTCCAGTTCGGCCCGTACGAGTGTCACCAAGCGGAACGTGCCCTGCCAGGCGTCGTGTCCGGACGGGTCGTGCAGGAGGACCAGGCGGCCGTCGGCGAGATCGTCCTCGCCCTCCACGACGGCGGCCTCCACGGCGTACGCGTGCGGGGCGAGCCGCTGCGGCGGCCGTGTGGGCTCGACCTCCAGTTCGGGGCGCAGACGGGCGGAACGCAGCGCGTCGACCGCCGACCGGAACGCGAGCGGGACGGTGTCGCCCTCCGCGCCCTCCTCGCTGTCAGTGCCATCGGAATGATCGGAAAATTGTCCCTGAGCCGGAGCCATGCGGGGAAGAGTAGGCGGAACCGGAGCGCCGTGCAGGGAGGGACACCCATGCGACGTCCGGCTCGTTGCCGCTCCGTGCGAAGATTCTGTGCGTGAGTGCCAACGACCTTCCCCGAGAGTTCAGCCCCGTCCGATCAGGGGAGGGCCCCTCGTCGGGCCTGCGGACACCATCCGCCACCCATGAGTCGGCGTTCCTCAAGGCCTGCCGCCGCGAGCCGGTGCCGCACACCCCGGTCTGGTTCATGCGCCAGGCGGGGCGCTCGCTGCCCGAGTACCTGAAGGTCCGCGAGGGCATCGCGATGCTCGACTCCTGCATGATGCCGGAGCTGGTCACCGAGATCACGCTGCAGCCCGTACGCCGTCACAAGGTCGACGCAGCGATCTACTTCAGCGACATCGTCGTACCGCTCAAGGCCATCGGTATCGACCTCGACATCAAGCCCGGCGTCGGCCCGGTGATCGCCGAGCCGATCCGCACCCGCGCCGATCTGGCCCGGCTCCGTGACCTGACCCCCGAGGACGTCCCGTACGTCACCGAGGCCATGGGGATGCTCACCGCGGAGCTCGGAGCCACGCCGCTGATCGGGTTCGCCGGTGCGCCGTTCACTCTTGCGAGCTACCTCGTGGAGGGCGGCCCGTCCCGCAACCACGAGCGCACCAAGGCCATGATGTACGGCGAGCCGGAGCTCTGGGCGGATCTGCTCGACCGGCTCGCGGCGATCACCGGTGCGTTCCTGAAGGTCCAGATCGAGGCCGGCGCGTCCGCGGTCCAGCTCTTCGACTCCTGGGTAGGCGCCCTGGCCCCGGCCGACTACCGCCGCTCCGTGATGCCGGCCTCCGCGAAGGTGTTCGACGCCGTCGCGTCGTACGGCGTCCCGCGCATCCACTTCGGCGTCGGCACCGGCGAACTGCTCGGCCTCATGGGCGAGGCCGGCGCGGACGTCGTCGGTGTGGACTGGCGCGTCCCGATGGACGAGGGGGCCCGCCGCGTCGGTCCCGGCAAGGCGCTCCAGGGCAACCTCGACCCGGCGGTGCTCTTCGCTCCGACCGAGGCGGTGGAGGCGAAGGCCCGCGAGGTGCTCGACGCCGCCGCCGGTCTCGAGGGCCACATCTTCAACCTCGGACACGGCGTCATGCCGGCCACGGCCCCGGACGCGCTGACGCGCCTCGTCGAGTACGTGCACGAGCAGACGGCGCGCTGAGGCCTTCCGTTCGGATCCTGCCGGGCCGGCCTCCAGGCCCACCCGCACCGGGCTGACCCACGGTGCTCCGTCGGCGAGGACGGTGCCGGCGTACCGGGTACGGGGAGCTTGCAGCCGGGCGCGGACGGCCGCGTCGAAGGGAGGAGTCATTTCCGGAGGCCACCGGCCACGATCGGCGGGACGTCCCGGAACGGACGAACCTAACCGCCCGCCGCCCGCACCGCCGCCACAGCCTTGCGGGCGGCCACCAGGACCGGGTCCCAGACCGGGGAGAACGGCGGGGCGTAACCGAGGTCGAGGGCCGTCATGGCCTCCACCGTCATCCCGGCGGTGAGCGCCACCGCCGCGACGTCCACGCGCTTCGCCGCCCCGTCGCGGCCGACGATCTGCACGCCCAGGAGCCGGCCCGTCCGGTACTCCGCGAGCATCTTCACCGTCATCGGCTTCGCTCCCGGGTAGTAGCCGGCACGCCCCGTCGACTCGATCGTCGCCGTGACGTAGCGCAGGCCGACCGCTCGTGCGTCCTTCTCGCGCAGCCCGGTCCTGGCGATCTCCAGGTCGCAGACCTTGCTCACCGCCGTACCCACCACGCCGGGGAAGGTGCCGTAGCCGCCGCCGACGTTGGACCCGATGATCTGGCCGTGCTTGTTGGCGTGGGTACCGAGCGCGATGTGCCGGGTGCGGCCGGCGACGAGGTCCAGGACCTCGACGCAGTCCCCGCCCGCCCAGATGTCGTCCTGTCCCACGACGCGCATCGACAGGTCCGTCAGGAGGCCGCCGTGCGGCCCCAGCGGCAGACCGGCCTCGCGGGCCAGGCCGGTCTCCGGCTCGACGCCGATGCCGAGCACGACGACATCCGCGGGACAGGTCCCCCCGTCCGTGACGACCGCCGTGGCCCGACCGTCCCGGCCGGTGTCGATCCGGGTGACCGCCGCGCCGTTGACCGTGGTGATGCCCAGCCCGTCCATCGCGTCGTGGACCAGCCGTCCCATGTCCGGATCGAGCGTCGCCATCGGCTGCGCGCCGCGGTTGAGCACCGTCACCTCGAAGCCGCGCTTGAGCATCGCCTCGGCCATCTCGACGCCGATGTAGCCCGCACCGACGACCACCGCCCGTCGCCCCGGAGCACGGTCCAGCGATTCCAGGAGCGCCTGGCCGTCGCCCAGGGTCTGCACCCCGTGGACCCCCGGGGCGTCGATCCCCGGCAGATCGGGGCGCACCGGCCGGGCGCCCGTGGCGATCACCAGCTTGTCGTAGCCCGTCCAGTACGTCTCGCCGCTGTCGCGGTCCAGCGCCCGTACACGGTGCCCGGCGACGTCGATCTCCGTCACCTCGGTACGGGTGCGCAGATCGATGGAACGGGCCCGGTGCTCCTCGGGCGTGCGGGCGATGAGGTCGTCGGGCCCCTCCACGTCGCCGCTCACCCAGTACGGGATGCCGCAGGCGGAGTACGACGTGAAGTCGCCGCGCTCGAAGGCGACGATGCTCATCGCGTCGGGCCCCTTGAGCCTGCGGGCCTGCGACGCGGCGGACATGCCCGCCGCGTCGCCTCCGACGATCACCAGTCGCTCCGCCGCCACAGTCAGGTCCCTTCGCCGCAGGATGCAGGTCGGAGGCCCACGCTACGGCGCCTACGGGGCCGGTGGGGCCTCAGAGGTCTCCGTGGCCTCCTGGGGCGTCGTAGGGCGCGGTCGCAGACGGCCGCGCAGCCGCCGCCACAGGAGCACCAGGACGGCCGCGGCGACCAGGAACGGCGCCGTGGCACCGAACGCCACCGCGATCCACCGCAGCATGGTCACGAACGCGTCCCAGCCGCCGCCCAGCGCGTCCAGGAAGCCGGTGTCCTCCTCGCCGGGGTCCTCTCCCTCCTCGTACGGTTCGCTGAGGTCCAGCGTGATCGTCGCCAGCGAGGTGCGGTCCTCCAGTGATGCCTGCTGGGCGAGCAGCGACTCCAAGTCGGACTGCCGGCTGCTCAGTTCGCCCTCCAGCGTCACCACATCGGTGAGCTTCTCGGCCTTGTCCATCAGATCGCGGACCCGCGCGACGCTCGCCCGCTGGGTGGCGATCCGGCTCTCGACGTCGACGACCTCCCCGGTGACGTCCTTCGCGTCGGACGTACGGGACAGCAGCTTCCCCGACCCCGCGAGACTGCGCAGCACCTCGTCGTACCGGGCCTGCGGCACGCGCAGGACGAGATGGGACATGTCGTGGGAGTCGTCGACCCGTTCCGTGGTCTCGTCCGCGACGATTCCACCGGCGCCCTCCGCCGCGTCGCGTGCCGCGGCGACCGCCTTCGGCACGCTCTTCACCTCGATGGTGAGGCCGGCCGTGCGGATGACATGGACGGCGACCGTGGACCCAGGCCGCGGCGCCGAGGAGGCACCGTCGGCGGGCTTCGCAGCCGACTTCCCACCGGCACCGGCACCGGCTGCCGCGGGCGCCGCTGCCTTCTCGTCGGACGCGGAGTTCAGCCCCTGTCCGCCGCTGTCGGAGGAGGCGCCGCACGCGCCGGTGGCCAGGAGCATCGCGAGCAGTGCCGCGGCTGCCGACGCACGGGTGCGGCGCCGGTCCGGTCGAGTGGGTGGATGACTGTCCGTGTGGCGTCCGTATGGCATGACGCGTCCCCCCAGGGCTGTTGTCGATGGTGCGGATTCGACGTGCGGGACCCGTGCGCGGGTTGCCGATCAGGGGTTTCGAAGTGGTCACGTTCAGGACTCGTACAGGGTTTGAGAGAGTGGACCCATGCAGCGTCCTCTTCAGCGCGACACCACACGTACGGGCCATGCCGTCGTCATCGGCGGTGGCATCGCCGGACTCGCAGCCGCCCACCGGCTGTTGGCCTCCGGACTCCGGGTCACCGTCCTGGAGGCGACGGACCGGCTCGGCGGCAAGCTGATGACGGGCGAGATCGCGGGCACCCGGGTCGACCTCGGTGCCGAGTCGATGCTCGCGCGGCGGCCCGAAGCGGTCGCGCTGGCAACCGCGGTGGGGCTCGGCGACCGGCTCCGGCCGCCCGCCACCGCCGCCGCCTCGGTCTGGACCCGCGACGCGCTGCGCCCGATGCCCAAGGGGCACGTGATGGGCGTGCCGGGCGCCCCGGCGGCCGTCAGCGGTGTGCTCTCGCCCGAGGGTCTGGCGAGGATCGCCGAGGAGCGCGACCTCACCCCGACCGCCGTCGGCGACGACGTCGCGGTCGGCTCGTACGTCGCCGACCGGCTCGGCCGGGAGGTCGTCGACCGGCTCGTGGAGCCGCTGCTCGGCGGGGTGTACGCCGGCGACGCCTACCGGATCTCGATGCGCGCCGCCGTGCCCCAGCTCTTCGAAGCGGTGAAGGAGGGCGGCCCGCTCCTCGACGGCGTACGCCGCATCCAGGAGCGGGCCGCCGCCCGGCAGCAGACCGGACCGGTCTTCCAGGGCATCGAGGGGGGCATCGGCACCCTGCCGGGTGCCGTGGCCGACGCCGTACGGTCCGGGGGTGCCGAGATCCTCACGGAGACCCCGGTGCTCGGCCTGACCCGCACCGGCGATGGCTGGGCCGTGCGCACCGACAGCCGGGTGATCGCCGCCGACGCCGTCGTCCTGGCCACCCCCGCCTGGTCCGCGTCCACCCTGCTCGCCGCCGAGTGCCCGGCCGCCTCGGTCGAGCTCGCGGCCGTCGAGTACGCCTCGATGGCGCTGGTCACCATGGCGTTCCGGCGCTCCGGCATCGAGGGGGCCGACGCGCTCCAGGGGCGCTCCGGATTCCTCGTACCGCCCGTCGACGGGCGCACGATCAAGGCCGCCACCTTCTCCAGCAACAAGTGGCAGTGGGTCGCCGACGCGGCCCCCGACCTCTTCGTGCTGCGCACCTCCGTCGGCCGCTACGGCGAGGAGGAGCACCTGCACCGTGAGGACTCCGAGCTCGTCGCCGCGTCCCTGGGCGATCTGGCCACCGCGACCGGGCTGACGGCCCGTCCCGTCGACACCGAGGTCACCCGGTGGATCGGCGGGCTGCCCCAGTACCCCGTGGGCCACCTCGGACGGGTCGCCCGGATCCGCGACGAGGTCGCCAAGCTGCCCGGTCTGAGGGTGTGCGGAGCGGTGTACGACGGCGTCGGGATCCCGGCCTGTGTCGCGAGCGCGCACCGCGCCGCGGACGAGATCGTCCAGGACCTCACGGGCGCGGCCGCAGGGGAGATCGACAACACGCGGACCCGGGTTCGGGGCACCGGGAGCGAGGCGGGACAATAGCCGTATGAGTGCGCCAGAAAAGCTTCCGAACGCAGGCAAGAAGGCCAAGGACCTCAACGAGGTCATCCGCTACACCCTGTGGTCCGTCTTCAAGCTGAAGGACGTCCTTCCCGTCGACCGCGCCGGCTACGCCGACGAGGTCCAGGAGCTGTTCGACCAGCTCGCGGCCAAGGACGTCACCGTCCGCGGCACCTACGACGTGTCCGGTCTGCGGGCCGACGCCGATCTGATGATCTGGTGGCACGCCGAGACCTCCGACGCTCTTCAGGAGGCGTACAACCTCTTCCGGCGCACCACGCTGGGCCGCGCTCTGGAGCCGGTCTGGTCGAACATGGCGCTGCACCGCCCCGCCGAGTTCAACAAGTCGCACATCCCGGCCTTCCTGGCCGACGAGACGCCGCGCGACTACGTCAGCGTGTACCCCTTCGTGCGCAGCTACGACTGGTACCTGCTGCCGGACGAGGACCGCCGGCGCATGCTCGCGGACCACGGCAAGATGGCCCGGGGCTTTCCGGACGTCCGCGCCAACACCGTCCCGTCGTTCTCGCTCGGCGACTACGAGTGGCTGCTGGCGTTCGAGGCCGACGAGTTGTACCGCATCGTCGACCTCATGCGTCACCTGAGGGCCTCCGAGGCGCGGCTGCACGTCCGCGAAGAGGTCCCGTTCTACACGGGACGCAGGAAGTCCCTCGCAGACTTGGTGTCCGGACTCGCATAGCCAGCGTTTCCGGTCATCCCGACCCGGAAGATCAGTTGGCGGGCAACGGCGTGTGTGACGCCGCCCGTCGTTCCAGCGACACCGGGTCCGGTGCCGGGTGCACATCGGCCGACGGCCGGCGAACCGCAGTGGCCCGCGGGGGAGTCAGCCATTCCTCTCCGCGGACCGCCGCTCCTCGCCGTGTCCGGCCGATGTGTCCCGGGCCGTACAACGGAATATGACGTCACCAAGGGCCGCTCCCGGCAACGGGGCGGCCCTTGGTGACGCACGGCCTCGGACCGGCGGGTCAGCCTCCGGCCCGCGCGCCGCTCAGCAGGGCCGCCCGCAGGCCCGGATCCTGCAGGGCCGCCACGCCCCGGACGGCCACCGCCGCCAGCTGATCACGGTCCGCGCCGTGCACCGGGGCAGGCAGTGAGTCCAGCCAGCGCTGCCCGGACGGGGAGGCCCACGGGCTGTACGGGTGGTTCTCCACCCGTGCGATGGCCAGGCAGCCCAGCGTCAGCACGAGCGGCAGCCCGAACCAGGCGGCCACCGGACCGGCGTAGCCCGTCTCCTGACCGGGCATCAGCATCGCGGTGGCCGCCAGGACCACCACCAGCACGGCCGCTGCCCGCACGCCCCGTACCGCCGACTCCAGGCTCGTCCGGGTCCCGTGCGGCACGGCGAGCCCCGCCGCGACGAGACGGTCGGCGAGGGAGCGTACGGCGTCCGCGGCCGCCGCGGCGGCCCGTATCGGGGCTATCCGGGACTGCCCCGCCGGGCCGATCGCGCGGATCACGGTGCGCTCGACCTCGTCCCGCCCCTCCGGATCGACGACCGTCGCCCAGCCCGTGTGGGCGAGCAGCAGCCGGCGCCGCAGGTGCATGGAGACCAGGGCGAGATCGGCGACCCGCTGCGGGCCGCCGGCCAGGAACGCCGTCTCGTACAGATTGAGTTCAGGGGAAACGGGCGTCCGTTCGGCAACGGGCGGCCGCTGTGCGGCGCCTGCGGTGAGGAGGCACAGCCGGATGCAGGAGACGGCGGCCGCGCCCCACGCGACCAGAAGAAGCATGACCCAGAGCATGGCCGAGTTCTATGCGAAAACGGCAGGCAGGCGCCATGGCCTGTTCACGATATGGACCAATCTCGGTCACATGTCATCGTCGATGGCTGAATCCCTCTGCTGCCGACTCGCGTTCCTCATGAACTGCTGCCGCAGCTGGAGCCGCCGCCGCAGCTCGACCCGCTGCTGCTGCCGCAGCTCGACCCGCTGCTGCAACTGGACCCGCCGCTGCTGCCGCAGCTCGACCCCGAACTGCAGGTGGACCCCGAACCGGAGTCGCCGCCCCCGCCACTGGAACTGCCGCAGCTCCCGCCACCGGGACTCGCCCCGGCGCACCACACGACCGGGATGAGCGCGGCTGTCGGGTTGGTCGAGGTCACCGACGAGGAGTGCCGGACGGACCGTTGCCTGGCAGCCGTCACCAACCACCCCTGGAGCACGGGGTCGGGGAGTGCGCGCAGCCCCCGGGTGGCCACCAGGTGGGCCGGGTCCCCCACTTGGGCGTGAGCGATCCGGAAGTCGTCGAGTGCGCGCCGCCCCGCCCGGGTGATCCGCCGCTTGGCCGAGGCGGCGGTGACGAAGCCGATGATGACCCCGGCCACGAGCGCGGGAAGAATCTTCATGATGAACGGGAACGGCACGTCCGCGTAGTCGTCGTACGCGATCGACTGCAGGACGGTGGCAGCCAGGGCCAGAGGGAAGGCCACGACGCAGACCACTCCCTGGGTCGTCGCCCACCGTCGCCGGCTCCGGTTCTCGTCCGGCGCCACCAGCAGCCCGCGGGCCGCGAGCCCGTCGCCGATCTCCTGCACCGCCTGGTGCCGCATGACGGCTTCGCGCAGCGTGTGCAGGGCCCCGCTCGGGGCGGTGGCCAGCTCCTGGAAGACGGCACGTTCCACCGGGTCACGGGCCTCTTCCCGGTATACGGCGACGATCCCCGGCCCGCCGAAGGCCAGCCGGCCGTCCACGTGCAGGGCGGTGAGCGCGGTGTCGACGACCCTGGCGGGACCGCCGGCGAGGAAGGCGGCCTCGGCGCGGTCGTGCACCCGGTCACCGGCGCCGGGGCGCCGTCCGGACCTGCGGGTGGCGATGATCAGGAGCGTCGAGGAGACCGCCACGGCGAGGGTCAGCAGGACAGCAAGTGCGTTCAAAGGGGGTCACCTTCCCAGAAGGGCGGTACGGGCGGCGTGGACCAGGCGGGTCATTCGGCGGGGTGGGCGCGGCGCGGCCCGGTCCTGCCACCAACGGGTCAGCCGCCGCCTGGCCGCTTCGTCGGAGGGGCGGTCGGCGATGAGCAGATGCTCGGCGAAGTCGAGGGCGTCACGGCGGTAACCGGCGGACATCGGCCGGTTCCTGGCGTACGCGAGGAACGCGCCGCGGTAGCCGTCGCCGAGAATGCCGGGCAGTTCGGGCGCGACCTCGGCGACGACATCGGCACGCTTCGCGGCCAGGGCGCGGCTCTGCACCTCGAGGCGGCGGTGGTCGAAGCCGTCCGGCGCAGGCGCCCCGGCCACGAGCGAGGAGAGCAGCGCGGTCTGTGCCACGGCGGTCCGGTCGCGGCCGCCGGAAGGGCGGACGACCGGTTCCGGGGGGCCGGCGGGCCGCTGCCGGTCCTCCCGGTGGGCGGTGGACGCCGCGGCCAGCGTGCCACGGATCGCGGTCAGTTCACCCGCCAGCTCCTCGGCCGGCGGGAAGTCGTCGTCGCGCTCCAGCAGGACCCCCGGCGGGTCGACGCGGGAGCGGAGCTCGCTCAGCACGTCCAGGACGGGGCGTGTCACCGGGTGGGCGTGCGTGTCGTGCCAGACACCGTCCTTCTCGATGCCGCCCGCCACATGGACGTACGCGATGGCCTCCACCGGCAGTTCGTCGAGCGCGGTCGCGGGGTCCTCGCCGCGGTTGACGTGGTTGGTGTGCAGATTGGCGACATCGATCAGCAGCCGTACGCCGGTCCGTTCGACCAGCTCCGCGAGGAACTGCCCCTCGCTCAGCTCCTCGCCGGGCCAGGAGATCAGCGCGGCGATGTTCTCCAGGGCCAGCGGGACGGGCAGCGAGTCCTGTGCGATCCGCACGTTCTCGCACAGCACGTCCAGCGCGTCCCAGGTCCGGGGCACCGGCAGCAGATGGCCCGCTTCCAGCACCGGCGAAGAGGTCAGCGGCCCTCCGGCGCGCACGAACGCGATGTGCTCCGTCACCAGGGGCGTGCCCAGCAGTTCGGCCCGCGCGGCCAAACCGGCGAGACGGCCGGGATCCGGACGCTCGGCCCCGCCCAGACCGAGCGACACCCCGTGCGGGACGACCGTGACCCCGCGCTCCCGGAGGCGTACGAGGGACTCGGGGAGATGGTCCGCGCAGAGGTTCTCCGCGACGGCCTCGACCCAGTCGATGCCTGGCAGAGCCTCGACGGTGTCCGCGATTTCCGGCCGCCATCCGATGCCGATTCCCAGCTTCATGGTGTCCCCTCCCCGTTCTGTTCAGGGGTCATGGCCCCGCCGGGCGTCAGCGAATCCGAAAGGGGGGACGTTCAGAGCTGGATCTGAGGTTCCCCGACGGGTTCGGCGTTCCGAAATCTGATCGTGATGCCCTCGACGTGATGACCGGTACCCCAGCCGGCCTGCGGAAACGCGGACGCCGCGGATATGCCGATGAGCCGGACAGCCCGGATTGATTCCATGGCCCGTTGACCGAGGTCAACGGGCGTTCCCATGCTGATCGGCATGCCGTTCAACACCTTCTTCGAGGACGGCGACGGCGGCCTGTGGGCGACGTCTTCCGCAATCCGCTCTTCGGCTACCGGTCGAATCCGCCGCGCCTCGCCGATGCCGCGGTGCCGGGTGTCGTGCGGGTGGAGTGGACCGGTTCGAAGGGGAACCGCCTGTACGTCCAGCGCGCCCGCGCCGTGACTGACGTCCTCCAGGGCTGAGGCGGCGGAGCCGTCGTCGGTGGCACGGGGCGTGAGGTGGACGACTGGTCTCCGCCCGGTGTCACCGGCACCGGAACCTGCGGCACTTGGCCACCCGACGACACGGGCGGGCCCGACGGACCGGCCGTGGAAGCGCAGGGCGCTTCGCGCGCCAGGCCGTCGAAGCCGGCGGAGCCGGTGCGCTCCAGCACGAAGATGTGGTCGAGCCGCCCGCCCGGCAGGTCAGCGGCGCAGCGCCGGGTGGTCGGCGACGACCGTGCACGATCCCGGGGCGACCTCGGTGAATCCGGCGTCCCGCACCACCGGCAGCCCGCTCGCGGTGAGTTCGCGCCAGCGGGCGGCGTCCGGGGTGGCGACGGAGAGCGGGAAACCCGCCTCACGCCACGCCTTGCGCTCGGTGTCCGAAAGCTCCCACCAGGCGAGCTGCGCGCCGTGCCCGGCCTGCGCCATCGCCTTGCCCGCCGACATACCGACGTCCGGATTCATCCAGAGCACCGGACCGGCCGGATCGGGGGCGGGCGGGGCCTCGGGGTCGTCCAGGTCGGTGCCCGACACCTGGAGCTTGGCCAGCTCCTTGGGCCAGCCGTCCAGGGGCACCGGCGGGAACACCCGGACCTCGGCGTGCTCGCCGGTGACCGTGATCCCGGGCAGCGTGGACGCCTTGCGCCACTCCGCGCCGCGCGCCCGCCGCACCACCTTGCGGATCCGGGCGTCCTGCCAGTCGTGCATGGCCCGTGCCCACTCGCCCTCGGTCCCGGCCCCGTCCTCGCTCAGCGAGCGGGGGTCCGAGAGGATCGTGAGCACCGCGCGGGCGGCGGTCACCAGGGCGTCGTTGCGCGCCGGTGGGTCGGTCTTCTCGAGGTGCACCACCAGCGGCAGAACGAACTGCGGGGCTTCGTCACGTGCCGTCGGCTCGGAACGGAACGGGCTGTCGGCGGGGGCCTTCGGTGCTGCGGGAAGGGGTTCAGGAATGCTGTCGCTGCTCACGCACCCCAGTCTGCCAGGCCCCCCCGACAACCTGTTCTTGGCGGAACTGAGCGCTCCGGGTGAGGATGCACGACATGAAGAGCGACCTCTTTTCCAGCGAGCACATGGCGCAGCCCGCCACCGCCCCCGGCATGACTCTGCAGAACTCCAAATCCATCAAGTACGCCGTCAACGGTGAGATGCACGCGCGTCAGGGATCGATGATCGCCTTCCGGGGCAATCTCCAGTTCGAGCGCAAGGGCCAGGGCATCGGCGGCATGCTCAAACGCGCGGTGACCGGCGAGGGGCTGGCCCTGATGGCGGTCACCGGCCAGGGCGAGGCGTGGTTCGCCCATGAGGCGGCCAGCTGCTTCATCGTGGAGATGGAGCAGGGCGACGTCCTGACCATCAACGGCCGCAACGTCCTGTGTTTCGACGCGAGCCTGTCCTACGAGATCAAGACCGTGAAGGGCGCCGGAATGACCGGCGGCGGCCTCTTCAACAGCGTCTTCAGCGGATACGGCAAACTCGGCCTGATCTGCGACGGCCAGCCCATCGTGATCCCCGTCACCGCGCAGCAGCCGGTGTACGTCGACACGGACGCAGTCGTCGGCTGGAGCGCCCAGCTGACCACCACGCTGCACCGCTCGCAGAGCTTCGGCTCGATGGTGCGTGGCGGATCCGGCGAGGCCGTCCAGCTGATGCTCCAGGGCGAGGGTTTCGTGATCGTACGGCCCTCCGAACTCAAGTCGGAGAAGGCGTCGTCCAGTTGATCCTGCGAGGAGCGGGCCGCCGGTACGGCCCGCGCGGCCCCTGGGTGCTGCGCGGGCTCGATCTGGACCTGCCCGCGCACACCCTGGTCCGGATCGAGGGCGCCAACGGCGTGGGCAAGTCGACCCTGCTGAGGCTGCTCGCCGGGATCGACGCGCCGACGGAGGGGCAGGTCTCGGGCCGGCCGCGCACGGCGTACGTCCCCGAGCGCTTCCCCGCGGCGCTGCCGTTCACCGCTGTCGACTACCTCATTCACCTGGGCCGGGTCCACGGGCTCCCGACCGCCAGGGCCGCCGCGCGGGCCGAGGAGTGGCTGGAGCGTTTCGGGGCCGCGGGACACGCCCGTACACCGCTCGCGGAACTCTCCAAGGGCTCCAGCCAGAAGGTGGCGGTCGCCCAGGCGCTCCTTGCCGAGCCGGACCTCCTCGTCCTGGACGAGGCCTGGACCGGACTGGACACCGCGGCCCGCGACGAACTGGACCGGGCCGTCGCCGAGCGGGTGGCCGACGGCGCCACGGTGGTGTTCGTCGACCATGACCCGAGGCGGCTCGCGGGAAGGGCCGACATCGCCTACCGGCTGGAGGGCCGGACCCTCACAGCGGCGGCTGTTCCGCCCGGCGATTCCGGCCCGGCCGTCCGGATCGAGGCGACGGGACAGGCGTCCGCCGCCCTCCCGCCGGGGCTGCCGGGCGCCCCGACGGTGGAACGGGACACCGGAAATCCGGCCGCGATCCGGCTCACGACCACCGCGGCGCACTCGGATCCCCTGCTCCAGGCCCTGATCGAGGCCCGCCCGCCGTGGCACATCACCGGGCTCTCACCGCTCCCGGCGCCGGTCCCGGCCTCGGTGACCCCCTCCTCCGGGCCGGACAGGGCGGCCCGCCCGGCCGGTCCCGTCCGTGCGGCGGGTTCGCCGGTCCATGGCACGACCGCCCTGATGCGCTACCAGGCAGCACTGCTGGCACGCTCACAGCGCTGGCTCGCGCCCCTCCTCCTGTACGCGGCTGTCCTCGGCATCGGCGTGCAGGTGGGGCAGCCCCTGATGGACTCGCTGGGGTACGCCGCCGCGGCGCTGCTGCCCGTGGCGGCCTGGCTCGTGCGGCTCTGCGTCACCCAGGAACCGCCCGCCGCCCGGGCCGTGATCGCCGCCGTCCCCGGACCGTCGACCGCGCACCGCGCGGCGCTGCTCACCGGCCTGGCATGCGCGCTCGCCCTGGGCGGGGCGGGGGCGGGAACCGTGCTGCTGCTCAGCGAACCGGTCAGCACCGACCGCACCGTCGCCGTGCCGCACCTGGCCGCGGCGCTCGCCGGACTGCTCGGGGCCGCGTGCTGCGCCCTGGTGGGGGCGGCGGTCGGGGCGCTCTGCGCCCGGCCGGTCCTGCACGGTCGCGGCTGGTCGCTCGCCGCGACCGTGCTCGGGGCGCTGCTCGCCCTCGTGACCGACGGCTCACCCGCGAAGGCCGCAGTGACGGGCCTGGTCTCCGGTTCGGTGACGGGCACGGTGCGGCTGCCGTTCCTGCCACTGGCAGGGGCCGTCGCCGTCGCCGTCGCGGCGGCCGTCCTCACGTCCAGGATCGCCGCTCTGCGCGAGTGAGTACGCTCGTACGTATGGACGATGCGTACTGTGAGACGCCCGCGCCGGCCCCCGCACCCGTGGACGCGGGGCCGCCGTACGCCGAGTGCGTGCTGTGCCGGAAGCCGACCGAATACCCGGAGTCGACGAAGGGC
This sequence comes from Streptomyces sp. NPDC005794, assembly GCF_042871445.1. NCBI lineage: Bacteria > Bacillati > Actinomycetota > Actinomycetes > Kitasatosporales > Streptomycetaceae > Streptomyces > Streptomyces sp. NPDC005794. Next base: position 86,419 of record NZ_JBIAIN010000024.1, on the reverse strand, counting down.
AGCACCCTCTGCCCGGTCTGTGCCTGGCAGGAGGCCGGCCGCACCGCCTGTTCCGGCTGACGCGGGGCGGGGCGTGTTCAGCCGCGCATCAGCTCCGAGACCTTGACGAAGCGGTAGCCACGCTCGCGCAGCTCCGGGACGATCCGGCGGACCGCGTCGTCGGTGACGGGCGCCGCGCTGCGGGTGCAGTGCATGACCACCAGCGAACCCGGCTTCACACCGGCCAGCACCTGCTCGGCCACCGCGTCCGCGTCGGTGGCGAAGGCGTCACCGCTGACCACGTCCCACTGGATCGCGGTCACCCCGGTCGGGGCCAGGGCCTTCAGCGCCGCGTCGTCGTAGCAGCCGCCGGGGAACCGGAAGTACGGCACGACATTGCGCGCCCCCGTCTTCCGGATCGCGGTGAAAGCCAGCTCCACATCGCGGCGCATGTCCGTCTTCTCGACGGTCGGCAGTCCGTAGCAGGGGGAGGCGAAGGCGTGGTGGCTGAACGAGTGGTTGGCGATCTCGAACAGGGGATCGGTGCCGATCGAGCGGGCCTGGTCCGGGTACTCCTGCGCCCACCTGCCGGTCATGAAGACCGTCGACGGGACCTTCAGCCGGCGTAGCGACGCGATCAGCCCAGGGTTGTCGAAGCGCTCGCCGGAGGCGGCACGCGGTCCCTGATCCGCAGTCATGTCCGCGTCGAAGGTGAGAGCCACGACCTTGTCGGGCCCGCCCGCCTTGTTCCGGGAGACGGTGCCGGGGCCCGAGCCGTCCGCGCGTCGCTCGAAGACCGGCGTCAGACCGCCGGGGCCGGGGGCCAGTACGGGCGACTCGCTCCCCGGAACCTGCGACGGAACCTGCGACGGAACCTGCGACGGAACCTGCGACGGAATCCGCGACGGGGACGGGGATCCCGTCGCGGATTCCGGAGAGGCCGCCGGAAGCGCTGCGGTCCTGGCGCGGGTGGCCCCGGAGCTTCCGCAACCGGCGAGCACCCCACTCATCACAGTCAGCACGATCGTGGTACGAACGGATTTGATCACTGAAGGACGTTAGCTGACGATATGTCAGATCATATTCATGGCGCTCCGGCCGCCCGGCCCCCGGGCCGCCGGATCACCCGCCTGCTCGCGCCCCGGTTCAGCGCCAGGGACCCGTCACCGCGAACGTCGTCCCCGGCGTGTAGCAGTTCACGAACATCGTCCCGCCGTCCGGTGAGAACGTGACGCCCGCGAACTCGCCCCACTCCGGCTCCTCGGCCGTCCCGATGTTCTGCCGCCCCCGAGCCATCGCGTAGACCTCGCCGCGCCGCGTCACCCCCAGCACATGCTGCGCGCCGCCCCCGTCCTCGCAGACCATCAGCCCGCCCCCGGCGGCGAGGCAGATGTTGTCCGGGGACTCGCCCGGCAGCTGGACGTCGGTGTCCGGGCCGAAGACGATCACCAGGGTGAGCCGGCGCCGCCCCGGTTCGTACCGCCACACCTGGCCGTAGTGGTCGGCGGCCGATCCCTCCGCGCTGTGCGCGAAGCTGGAGACGAAGTACACCGACGAGCCGCCCCAGTAGCAGCCCTCCAGCTTCTGGGCGTGCGTGATGCCCTTCGGCCCGAAGTCCTGCAGCCGGATCGGTGTCTCCGCGGCCTGCGGGTCCGGTACGGGGACCCACTCGATCCGGTCGAAGCTCGCACCCGTCTCCTGGATCACCGACAGGTCGGGCACGCCGGGTACCCGCATGGCCTCCAGCGCGCCGCCGGCCCGCAGGGAACCCGTCCCGCCGAGTGGTTTCTCGGGGAGGAAGCGGTAGAAGAGCCCGAACGGCTTCTCGAAGGCGTCCTCCGTCTCGTACACGATGCCGTTCCGCGGGTCGACCGCGACGGCCTCGTGCTGGAAGCGGCCCATCGCGGTCAGCGGTACGGCCCCGGTGCGGCGCGGATCGGCTCCGTCCACCTCGAAGACGAAGCCGTGGTCCTTCGTGTAGCCGTTGGTGCCGGCCTTGTCCTCGGTCTCCTCGCAGGTCAGCCAGGTGTTCCAAGGGGTGGGTCCACCGGCGCAGTTGACGGCCGTACCGGCGATGGCGACGCGCTCGCCGACCACACCGCCCCGGCTGTCGAGCTCCAGGGCCGTACAGCCCCCCTTGCCCATGGGGTCGTACGTGAGGCCTTCGACCGTCGGGACGCCGATCCTGCCCGTGACCCGGTTCTCGTGGTTGCGCACCAGGTGGACCCGGCCGCGGCGGCCGGCGAAGGCGGCCATGCCGTCGTGGTTGCTCGGGACCTGGCCCTCGCCGGAGCGGAGCGGGTCGCCCTCCCGGGAGAGCACCCGGTAGCGAAAACCTCTCGGCAGATCGAGCAGACCGTCCGGGTCCGGCACGAGGGGGCCGTAGCCGCTGTGGCCCCGGGCCTCGGCGGTGCCGGAGAAGAGTTCGGCGAAGGCCCCGGTGAAGGCGACCGAGGCGGCGGTCGCGGCGCTGCCGGCCAGAACCGTTCGTCGGGTCGCGAGGTGTCGAGGTGTGGATGACATGAGGCAACTCCCTGTTGGCAGACAGGTGAAGTGACCCGCATGTGTGTACCACGCGTCGCGGCGCGCGGGAACCATGCGGGCCACGGTGCCCCTGGTGTCCCCGGGGCGGACGAGGCCCCAGGGACGAGCGGGTCAGGCCAGCGACGCGGTGAGCGTGATGGTGGTGCCCGCGAGCGCCTGGCTGACCGGGCAGTTCGCCTTGGCGTCCTCGGCGGCCTTCACGAAGCCCGCCTCGTCCAGACCCGGGACCTCGCCCTCCACCGTGAGGTGGATGCCGGTGATGCCGGTGCCGGGCTGGAAGGTGACCTCCGCCTGGGTGTTCAGCCGGGTGGGCGGGGTACCCGCCGTGGCCAGACCGTTGGACAGGGCCATCGAGAAGCAGCTGGAGTGCGCGGCCGCGATGAGCTCCTCAGGGCTGGTCTTGCCGTTCGCCTTCTCCGCGCGGGACGGCCAGGAGACCGGGTACTCCCCGATCCCGGAGGAGTCGAGGGTGACAACGCCGTTGCCCTCGAGCAGATTGCCTTCCCATACCGTGTGCGCCTGACGCGTGGTAGCCATGCTGGATCCCTTCAAACGGTGTGCGCGGTTGTTATCCGGACATGCGCGGCACCCGGAGGCACCCGTACGTCCTTCAACCCCCGAACCTACTGCGCCACCAGTCTCTTTGCGTCACGTGCCAGTGCCGTCAGCCGCGAGATGGCCCGGAAATACTTCTTCCGGTACCCGCCGTTCAGCATCTCGTCACTGAACAGCCGGTCGAAGGGAAGCCCTGAGGCGAGCACCGGGATCTCACGGTCGTACAGCCGGTCCGCGAGCACCACCAGGCGCAGCGCCGTGGACTGGTCGGGCACCGGCTGCACATCGGTGAGGCAGACCGCCGTGATCCCGTCCGTCAGCGCGCCGTAACGACTCGGATGGACCCGGGCGAGATGGTCGAGCAGGGCCGGGAAATCATCGAGCGAGGCGCCCGCGGTCGCGTACGCGGCCCTGGTGACCTGATCCTCGGAGTACGGCGGCGGCGCCTCGGGCAGCCCTCGGTGGCGGTAGTCCTCGCCGTCGATCCGCAGCGGCCGGAAGTGTGAGGACAGCCCCTGGATCTCGCGGAGGAAGTCGGCGGCCGCGAAACGGCCCTCGCCGAGCTTGCCGGGCAGCGTGTTCGATGTGGCGGCCAGCGCGACGCCCGCCTCGACCAGCCTGCTGAGCAGGGACGACACCAGGACGGTGTCACCCGGGTCGTCCAGTTCGAATTCGTCGATGCAGAGCAGCCGGTGCCCGCTCAGGGTCTGCACGGTCTGCTGGAAGCCCAGCGCGCCGACCAGGTTCGTCAGCTCGACGAAGGTGCCGAAGGCCTTGAGGGAAGGCGCGGCCGGGGCGGCGTGCCAGAGCGAGGCCAGCAGATGCGTCTTGCCGACGCCGTAGCCGCCGTCGAGATAGACGCCGCGCGGCCCGGTGGGCGTCGCCGCCTGTTTCCTCCCGAACCACTTGCGCTTCCCCGAGCCCGTGGCATGCGCCCCGCCGAGCCCGGCGGCGAACGAGCCGAGGACCTCGACCGCCTCGGTCTGGCTCGGCTGGTTCGGGTCGGGGACGTACGTATCGAAGCGCACCGAGTCGAAACGCGGCGGCGGCACCATCTCCCCGACCAGACGGTCGGCGGGGACGCGTGGCTCGAGGGCGCACAGGGACTGCGGGGCCGTTTCGGCTATGGGGCTCTGCCCCGGCACGGCTGTGGAGGACGACACAACTCTCCACCTTAAGGGCCGTGCCAGACTGCTGCGCATGCGACGCCTGCTCCCTGTGACGGACCTGACAACCCCAGCCCACACCGCTGCCGCCGCCGATCGTGAGTGGACGCTCGACGAACTGGCCGACGCCTACGCCTATCCCGAGGGCGAGCGACCCTGGCTCCGCGCCAACATGGTCTCCACCCTGGACGGCGCCGCCCAGCACGACGGCCGCTCCCAGGGCATCTCGTCCCCCGCCGACATGCGGATCTTCGGCACCCAGCGAGGCCTGGCCGACGCGATCGTCGTCGGCGCCGAGACGGTGCGTCTGGAGGGCTACCGGCCCGCGCGAGCCCGCGACGCCTTCGCCGCCCGGCGCGAGACGGCGGGACAGGGACCCGCCCCGGCCATCGCGGTCGTCAGCGCGAGCCTGGACCTGGACTTCTCACTTCCGCTCTTCGTCTCGCCCCTGGTTCCGACCCTCGTGATCACCGGAACGGCAGCACCCTCCGACCGGGTCCACGCGGCCCGGGAGGCGGGGGCCGAGGTGCTGTTCGCGGGGGACGGCGCAGCTGTCGACCCGGCGCGTGCGGTGGCGGAACTGGCCGCGCGGGGACTCACCCGGCTCCTCACCGAAGGCGGGCCGCGGCTGCTCGGCCAGTTCGTGGCGGCCGACGTGCTGGACGAGCTCAGTCTGACCCTGTCCCCGCTGCTCGTGGCCGGAGACGCGCAACGCATCGCGGGCGGGCCCGCCATCCCCGTGCCGGAACGTTTCTCCCTCGTCTCGCTCCTGGAGGAGGGAGGATTCCTCTTCACTCGGTACGGGAAGATCTGACATATAGCGGAATTACCCGTTCCGGTTAGCTCCGGGTGGGCACACTTAGTCCTGCTACCCCGTGCAATTGCGGGGAAGGATGGTTTCAGCACCAGCGGCCGTCCCTGCGGCCGACGAGATGAAGCGGAAGGGCGCCTGTCGTGTTCACAAGCGTTTTGATGATCGAGAAACCCCTCACTCCCGAGGACGTGGAATTCGTCACGACCCTCCACGGCGAGGAGCGGATCTCGTTCGTCGTACTGATGCAGCCCCGTGGCGACCAGGCCGATGTGCTGCTGCGCGCGATCGACGACGTGGCGATCGGCGAGCTCCGGGACGCCGTCCGCGAAGGCGAGCAGCCGGAGGGCAAGGCGGCCAGGGAGCCCGCCGAGATGGCGCTGGAGTACTCGCTCCGGGAGCTGCGCGAGGCGGGATCGGAGGCCGTGGGACAGGTGGTCGAGGACCATCCCCTGGACAGGCTGAAGACCGTGGTCGACGACTCCGGGGCCGACGAGGTCATCGTGCTGACGGCGCCGCACTACGTCGAGGAGTTCTTCCACCGTGACTGGGCGTCCCGGGCCCGTCACAAGGTCGGCGTACCGGTGCTCAAGCTCTTCGCACACAGCGAATAGGCTGGGGCGCGCACCCAGACCACGTCACACCTCGGGAGAGACACGTATGGCACCCGGTATTCCTGCCGCCCTGGAACGGCCGCACTTCATCGGCATCGGCGGCGCCGGAATGTCGGGCATCGCGAAGATCCTCGCCCAGCGCGGTGCGAAGGTGGCGGGCAGCGACGCCCGGGAGTCCGCCACCGCCGACGCGCTGCGCGCGCTGGGAGCGACGGTCCACATCGGGCACGCCGCCGGGCACCTGGCCGACGACGCGACCTCGGTGGTCGTCTCCAGCGCCATCCGCGCCGACAACCCCGAGCTGGTCCGCGCCGCCGAGCTGGGCATTCCCGTCGTGCACCGCTCCGACGCGCTCGCCTCCCTGATGGAGGGCCTGCGCGCCATCGCGGTCGCCGGCACGCACGGCAAGACCACCACCACATCGATGCTCGCCGTGGCCCTGTCCGAGCTGGCCCTCGACCCCTCGTACGCCATCGGCGGCGACCTGGAGGGACCCGGCACCAACGCCACGCACGGCCAGGGCGACATCTTCGTCGCCGAGGCGGACGAGAGCGACCGGAGCTTCCAGAAGTACGCCCCCGAGGTCGCGATCGTCCTCAACGTCGAGCTGGACCACCACGCGAACTACGCCTCGATGGACGAGATCTACGAATCCTTCGAGACCTTCGTCGGCAAGGTCGTCCCCGGCGGCACCCTGGTCATCGCCGCCGACCAGCCCGGCGCCGTCGAGCTCACCCGACGGGTCCGCGACCTCTCCTCCCTCACCGTCGTCACCTACGGCGAGTCCGAGGGCGCCGACGTACGCGTGCACAAGGTCACCCCGCGTGGCCTGACCAGCGAGGTCACGGTCGTCCTCAACGGCAAGTACCTCACCTTCACCGTCTCCGTGCCCGGCCGCCACTACGCGCACAACGCGGTCGCCGCGCTCGCCGCCGGTGTCGCCCTCGGTGTCCCCGCGCACAATCTGGCCTCCGCCATCGGCACGTACACCGGGGTCAAGCGCCGCCTCCAGCTCAAGGGTGAGGCGGCCGGCGTCCAGGTCATCGACTCGTACGCGCACCACCCCACCGAGATGACCGCCGACCTGGAAGCCATGCGCGGAGCGGCGACCGGCTCACGCCTCCTGGTCGTCTTCCAGCCCCACCTCTTCTCCCGCACCCAGGAGCTCGGCACGGAGATGGGTCAGGCCCTCGCCCTCGCCGACGCCTCGCTGGTCCTGGACATCTACCCGGCCAGGGAGGACCCGGTCCCGGGCGTCACGAGCGCACTGATCATCGACGCCGCGCAGGCCGCGGGCGCCGATGTCACGGCCGTCCCCGACAAGGCGGCGGTCCCCGCCGTCGTCGCGGGAATGGCGAAGCCCGGCGATCTGGTTCTCACCATGGGAGCGGGCGATGTCACCGACCTCGGCCCGCAGATCCTGGACCACCTGTCGAGCTGAGGGAGCCACCGTGTCGTACGACGTCGAGAAGCCGGACGAGCAATGGCGGGCGGAGCTGTCGCCCGCCGAGTACGCGGTGCTGCGCAAGGCCGGCACCGAGCCCGCCTTCGTGGGTGAGTACACCGACACCAAGACGGCGGGCGTCTACTCCTGCCGTGCCTGCGGTGCGGAGCTGTTCCGCTCCGACACCAAATTCGAGTCGCACTGCGGCTGGCCGTCCTTCTACGACCCGAAGGACACGGACGCGGTCGAACTGCTCCAGGACAACACCCTCGGCATGACCCGTACCGAGGTGCGTTGCGCCCGGTGCGGCTCGCACCTGGGGCATGTCTTCGAGGGCGAGGGCTATCAGACGCCCACGGACCAGCGGTACTGCATCAACTCGATCTCGCTGACGCTGGCGCCCGACGAGAGCTGATCGGGCCGGGCCCGGTGTGCGTACCGGTGCCGGATCCCACGGGAACGGCCCGCCAGGAGACGTGTGCTCCTGGCGGGCCGTTCTGTCGGCGGGGCGGGACCTCAGCCCGGACGTACGGTCGTGCTCACGTCTTCACGAGCTCGACTTCCCGCTGCTGTCCCGGGATGTGGGTGTTCAGCCGCTCGCCCTCGATGTCGAGGTCGGGCAGGACCCGGTCGACCGGGCGCGGCAGATACCAGGCGGCGCGTCCCAGAAGGTGCATGACCGCCGGCACGATGGCCATCCGCACGACGAACGCGTCGATGAGTACGCCGATCGCCAGGGCGAACCCGATGGACTTGATGATCGGGTCGGGCATGAACACGAATCCGCCGAAGACGGCGAACATGATCACCGCAGCGGCCGTGACCACGCGCGCGTTGTGGCCGACGCCGCTGATGACGGACTCGCGGGCGTCGGTGCCGTGGACGAAGTCCTCCCGCATCCGCGAGACGAGGAAGACCTCGTAGTCCATGGCCAGTCCGAAGAGGATGCCGATCAGGAGGATGGGAAGGAAGCTGACCAGCGGGCCGGGCGTGTCGAGGCCGACCAGGTCCGCCAGATGGCCTTCCTGGAAGATCGCCACGGTGATGCCGAAGGTGGCACCGATGGTCAGCAGGAAGCCGAGTGCCGCCTTGAGCGGAACCAGGACCGACCGGAAGACGAGCATCAGCAGCAGGATGGACAGCCCGACCACCAGCAGGAGATAGACCGGCAGTGCGTCGGCGAGCTTCTCGGAGACGTCGATACCGACCGCTGTGGCACCGGTCAACGCGATGCCCGCGCCCTTCACGTCCGCCACCCGGTCACGGATCGCGTGGACGGTGTCCTCGGTCGCGGCGTCGGTGGGGCCCGTCTCGGGGATCACCGCCAGCAGGGCGGTGGTGCCCTTCTCGTTCATCTGCGGGGCGGCGACGGCCAGTACGCCGTCGGTGTCCATGATGAGCGCGGCGGTCTCCTTGACCGCGGCGCCGGTCGCCTGCGCGTCGTCGCCGGACACGACGGCGATCAGCCGGCCGTTGAAGCCCTCGCCGAACCCTTCGGTGGTCAGGTCGTAGGCCTCACGGTTGGGCGACCCGACCGCCTCGGTGCTCGCGTCGGGCAGTGAGAGCCGCATGTCCTGCACGGGCAGGGCGAGGGCGCCGAGGCCGACCACACCGACGAGGAGTACGGGAACGCGCAGCCGCGCCACGATCCGGCCCCAGCGGAAGCCGAAGCCGGTTCCGGCCTCGACGGGGGCGGAGGCGGGCGCCAGGTCCTGCGTCCGGAGCTTCCGGGGCAGTACGCGTACGCCCGCGAAGCCGAGGACGGCGGGCAGCAGAGTGAGGGACACCAGCACCGCGAGAGCGACCGTGGCGGCGGCCGTCAGCCCCATGACCGTCAGGAACGGGACACCGGCGACGGCGAGCCCCGCCAGTGCGATGACGACGGTGGCGCCCGCGAACACGACGGCCGAACCGGCGGTCCCGGTCGCCCGGCCGGCAGCTTCCTCCCTCTCCATTCCTTCCGAGAGGTACTGGCGGTAGCGGGAGGTGATGAACAGCGAGTAGTCGATGCCGACGGCCAGACCCAGCATGAGCGCCAGGATCGGCGCGGTGCTCGTCAGTTCGACGGTGCTGCTGAGGGAGAACAGCCCGGCCATGCCGGCCGCGACGCCGACCAGGGCGTTCAGCAGGGTCATGCCCGCCGCCACCAGGGAGCCGAAGGTGAGGACCAGAACGATCGCGGCGACCGCGACGCCGAGGGCCTCGGTCGAACCGATCTCCGGGACACCCCGCATGATCTCTCCGCCGTGCTCGACGCGGAGGTCGGCGACGTCCGAGCCCGCCTCCGTGAACGATTCACGCTGGGCGTCGGTGATGCCGTCGACACCCGATTCGAACTGCACCTGGACCAGGGCGTAGCGGCCGTCCTGCGAGACGGCCTTGGACGCGAAGGGGTCGACGGCCGCCAGGACACCGGGGACCTTTCCGGCCTCCTCGGTCACGGGAGCCACAGCCGTGGGCGTGAGCTTGCCGCCCTCGGGTGCGACGACGACTATGGTCCCCGTCGCGCCCCCTGCCTGCGGGAATTCCTTGGAGAGCGAGTCCAGGGCCTTCTGGGACTCGGTGCCCGGTATCGAGAACTTGCTGGTGGTGGGCCCGCTGAAGGCTGCCGCGCCGCCTCCGAGCAGGGCGAGCAGCAGAAGCCACAGGGCGAGGACACGCCCTCGGCGACGGAAGGAGAGCCGGCCGAGCCGGTACAGCAGGATAGCCATGCGAAGGAGTCGTCTTTCTCTTGGACCTGGACGGCTTCTGTCAGCTGGTGGGATGCCCGAGGGTTCTCAGTGCTCCCAGAACCAGTTCGGTGCGCAGGGTGTCCCGTTCGACGTCGACGTCGGAGGCGACCGTGACGGCCACTCCTCCGATCACCATCTGGGCCATGACACGCGCACGCGGTTGTCGGGACCGGCCGGCCAGCGCATCCGCGAGCTGGTCGATCGCCTCGGGAATGACGGCCAGTACCGGATGACCGAGCATGTCGGGCAACGCGGCGAAGATGATCTTTATCTCCAGGTGGAAACGCACCGCCAGGCCGACATAACCCGCCACGGCCGGCTCGACGGCCTGATCGCCGTCCAGCACCGCCAGCTCCTCACTCAGGGCGGACAGCGCCTCGGCCGGAGAGGCCAGCAGTTCCGTGAGAATCGCGTCCTTGCCGGTGAAGTGGTACAGGAGGGACGCCTTGGAACAGTGAGCCTCGACGGCGATGTCGTGCAGCGAGGTCCCCTTGAAGCCGTGCTCGGCGAAGAGGTGCAGGGCGGAGTCGAGGATGTGACGGCGCATCGCGGAAGGCGGACGTGGCATGGGTTCACCGTAGCTGACCGATCGGTCAGTCCTGACCGATCGGTCAGGCGTTCTTGGTGACGGCCGTCACCTCCGCCTCTCGCCCGTGCGGTCGACTCCGCCGGAGTCCAGATCTGCGGCCATCGGCCATCGCGGAAACGCCGGCGCCTGACGACAGCGCCGCGAGGCCCGGTGCCGGGGTGTACGAGCCCGGCGCGAATCGGACGAGAGGCCCTCGCTAGCGTGCGGCGAGCCGCTCCATCAGGGCGGCGCTGCGCGCCAGCACCTCCCGCTCCTCGGCGGTGAGTTCGGTCTCGATGGCCTGGGCGAGCCAGCCGGCCCTTCGGCCCCGCTCCGCCTCGAGTGCGTCCCGTCCCGCGGCGGAGAGCTCGACCAGGGACTTGCGGCCGTCCGTGGGGTGCGCTCGGCGGACGACCAGGCCCTGCTCCATCAGCAGCCCGACCGCGCGGGCCATGGACTGAGGGCGTACGCGCTGGTCGGCTGCGAGATCGCTGGTGGTCATGGCCCCGTCGCGGTCGAGCGTGCCGAGCACGGCGACCTGGCCGAGCGGGATTCGGTCCTCGTGCTTCACGCGTCGAGTGAGCTTACCCATCGCGGTACGCAGTTCGGTGGCGACGATGGCGGGTTCCGGGGTGGGCATAGGGCACTTTAACCCCCGCCCACCCGTGCGACTGTGCAGCCTGACCTGCGCAGCCAACCTGTACAGCTGCGCTGAACAGCATCGCTGTAGAGTTTGCTCTGTCGCGGCACGCGCCAGCGTTGTCGCAGCAGGGCCGCGGCGTGCCACGATGTGAAGGAACTCCCATGGTGTCCACGGCAGTTGAGCCCACCGCCATTCAGTCCGTCACCGCCCGACCGGTCCTCGACAGCCGCGGCAACCCCACGGTCGAGGCCGATGTCCTCCTCGCCGACGGCTCCCTCGGGCGCGCCGCGGTTCCGTCCGGCGCCTCCACCGGTGCACGGGAAGCCGTGGAGTTGCGCGACGGGAACCCCGGGCGTTGGCACGGCAGGGGCGTCGATCGCGCGGTCGCCCACGTCAACGGCGAGATCGCGGAAGCGGTTGTGGGGCGCGACGCCGACGACCAGGCAGGCCTGGACGCCGCGCTCGTCGCGCTCGACGGCACGGGCGACAAGTCCCGGCTCGGAGCCAACGCGCTGCTCGGCATCTCCCTCGCCACCGCCAAGGCTGCCGCTGCCGCCCACCGCCGGCCGCTCTACCGCCACCTCGGCGGCGCCGACGCCCGCCTGCTCCCGCTGCCGATGATGAACATCATCAACGGCGGTGCTCACGCCGACAACCCGCTGGACTTCCAGGAGTTCATGATCGCGCCGGTGGGTGCGGAGACCTTCGCGGAAGCTGTTCGCATGGGCTCTGAGGTCTTCCACACGCTGCGTCGCGACCTGCTGGCCGCCGGGCACCCCACGGGCGTCGGCGACGAGGGCGGCTTCGCGCCCGCGCTGCGCACCGCGGAGGAGGCGCTCGACTTCGTCATGGCGGCCATCGAGCGCACCGGATACCGCCCCGGCGTGGACATCGGTCTGGCCATGGACCCGGCGACGTCGGAGTTCTTCCAGGACGGTACGTACGTGTACGCGGGCGAGGGCGTGCGCCGCACGCCCGCCGAGCACGCGGACCACCTGGTCAAGCTGATCGACTCGTACCCGATCGTCTCCGTCGAGGACCCGATGGCCGAGGACGACCTGGACGGCTGGCGGGAGCTGACCGCCCGCGTGGGCGACCGCTGCCAGCTCACCGGCGACGACGTGTTCTGCACCGACGAGAATCTGCTGCGCGAGGGAATCCGCACGGGCGTCGGCAACTCGGTCCTGGTGAAGGTGAACCAGATCGGCACCCTGACCGAGGCCCTGGCCGCAGTCACCACCGCGCACCACGCGGGCTGGACCGTCGTCATGTCGCACCGTTCCGGCGAGACGGAGGACACCACGATCGCGGACCTGGCGGTAGCGACGGGCTGCGGCCAGATCAAGACCGGCTCGCTGTCCCGCTCGGACCGCACGGCGAAGTACAACCAACTCATCAGGATCGAGGAGGAGCTGGGCGCCTCGGCGCGGTACGTGGGCGGATCGGTGCTGCGCCACGCCTGATCGCCGCAGCTGTCAGCCCCAGCCGCGTCCCCGACCTCACGGGTCAGTACACCTAGGGCGTGTTTCGGAAGTCCCGCCTGTCCGGCGGCGTCTGGCACGCACGCTCGCCGCGTTGTCGGGATCACCCCGATACTCCCCCAGGCTTCGCCTGGGAGGTGCCCCCATGCGTATCGGGGCCACCCTCCGCCTTGCGATCGCACGCACCAGACGCCGCCAGCCCAGCCCTCCGGGCGGACGGCGCTACTTCTGAAACACGCCCTAGCTCTGGCCGGGCTCCGCGCCCGCCTCGGCCCGCAGCAGCGGGTGCACCACCCCGGGGAACACCCGGGCCCGCACGATCTCCTCGGCCGCACCGCCCTGGACCACGGTCTCGGCCACACCCCAGGGGCGTCCAGCCAGGTGAACGGTCAGTGTGTACGAGGCCGAGCAGCCCATGCACTCGTAGCGGTCCGCCCAGGTCTCCACGTCCGTGACGCTGCCCGGGTAGCGCTTCACGTGCCGGTGCCGGGCATGGCAGCGGTCACAGGTCTCGCCGGGCTCGCACGTACCGCCGCAGGGGCAGGGCACATCCAGCGAGTCCGCGGGCTCCCAGCGCTGGACGAGCCGGGCGTCCCGGGTGGCGCCCATGTCCTTCATCGCCTTCAGGTTCCGCGCGGCGACGTTGTACGACTCGCCGGTCGCGGCCATCCGGTCCCGGATCACGTCCTTGCGCCCACGGTTCGTCGTCATGTCTTCCTCCTGGGTGTACGCAGCCCGCCAGGAGGCCCACGAAATCGTCCTCCCTACGGTACCTGCCGCTCCGCCCCCGCGGCTCCGGTGCCGGCCGTGCGCCCGGCCGGATCCCCATATGCCCCGAGTGTGACAGTCCGTACGGAAAGTGAACCGAGTTGCCACTCCTCGTGTTCGGGCGCACGGCGGCGCGCCGCCATCGAGCCAATTCGGCTTGTTCTGCTCATGGACTCCGGGTTTTGTGTGAAGCGACGGTGAATTGAATCTTCATACGCTGATAGGAAAGTCCTCTGACCACGTCACATCATTAATTTCCGATCCGGCCAGCCACCGGTGCCGGATGACCGAATCGACGTCTTGACCGGTTCTCGTGGCGCGATACACACTCGCAACAGGCACTCATGCATCAGGAGCCACGAGCGCACACGGATGCGGATGGCCCTGCGAGACCAGATATCGCACGGGGTGAACGACGGGGGATACACGCGGGGGATCGGTGCGTGCGGGATTCGACGCATGCGCACATTTCCTTCACCTCTCCTCTCATCTCTTGGTGCGCGAAGGGAATGGAGGGGGAATGCCGACGCACATGGGCTATCCCGGTGTATACATCGAAGAACTTCCCAGCAGCGTCCGTACGATCGCCTCGGTCACCACGTCGGTGACCGCGTTCGTGGGGCACACGCGCCGGGGCCCGCTCAACCAACCGGTACGGATCACCAGCTTCGCGGACTTCGAGCGCCGGTTCGGCGGACTCACCTCGCAGAGCGCCCTCAGCTACGCGGTGCACCAGTTCTTCGGCAACGGCGGCACGCTCGCGGTGATCGTCCGGGTGGCCAAGGCCGGCACGGGTGAGGACGCCTGTGTCACCCTCCGTTCCACGGAGGGGCGCAGCGAGTGCCCGGTACTGGAGGTGCACGCGAAGGAGCCCGGGGTATGGGGCTCGGGCCTGCGGGTGGCCGTGGACCACGACACCCCGGCGCCGGACAGGACGTTCAACCTCCGGATACTCGACGCCCGAGGTGGTGCCCGGGAGTCCTTCACCGGACTGTCCATGGACGCCGGCCACGGCCGCTTCGTCGAGACGGTCGTCAACGCGGGTTCCTCCCTGGTCCGGGTGAAGGCCCTCGACGAGGACCGCCCGGACCCGTCCGGCACGGTCTCCAAACCCTTCTCGGCGGATCTGCCCGGCCTGGAAGTCGAGCTGAAGGTCAAGATCGGCGATGTGGAGCGCGAGTTCACGCTCTTCGAGCCCGACCGCGACGGTGAACCACCGAGCAACGTCACCGAGCTGGCCCTCCTGCTGGAGCGCAAGCTGCGCGCGCTGCCCGACGCCCCTGGGAAGCACGCCTTCGCCGGGGCCGAGGTCACCGCCTTCGGCCGGCGGCTCCAGGTCGTCGCCGGGTCCGTCGATCCGGACGACGTGGTCCGCTTCGTCGGCGAGTGCGCCAACGACCTGGGACTCGAGTCCTCGGTCAACCCGCCCGTCTTCCCGCTGGAGGGCGGCAAGGACGGCGACCCGCCCGGCCCGCGCGACCTCATCGGCAGCGAGGGGGCCAAGACCGGTCTCCAGTCGCTGCGTGACGTGGACGACGTCAACCTGCTGGCCCTGCCGGAGCTGTCGGCGTACGAGTCCACCGAGGACATGGTCACCGTCCTGTCGGCGGCCGAGCAGCTCTGCCAGGAACGGCGGATCTTCCTGCTCGTCGACTCGCCCTCGACCTGGGGCAGCGTCGACGCCGCGCGGGCCGGGATCGGTGCGTTCGAACCCGTCCGCAGCAACCACGCGGGGCTGTACTTCCCGCATCTGCAGCTGACCGACCCGCTGACCGGCAGGCTGCGTTCCTTCCCGCCGTCGGGTGCCGTCGCCGGGGTGATCGCCCGTACCGACGGTGAGCGCGGGGTGTGGAAGGCGCCGGCCGGGACCGAGGCACGCCTCGCCGGAGTCCGGTCACTGACGGTCAAGCTGACCGACCGGGAGAACGGGCTGCTCAACCCGCTGGGCGTGAACTGCCTGCGCACCTTCCCCGTGGTGGGGCCGCTGGTCTGGGGCGCCCGCACGTTGCAGGGCGCGGACGCGCTCGACAGCGAGTGGAAGTACGTACCGGTGCGACGGCTCGCGCTGCACGTCGAGGAGAGCCTCTACCGCGGTCTGCAGTGGGTCGTCTTCGAACCCAACGACGAGCAGCTGTGGCAGCAGATCCGGCTCAAGGCGTCGGCCTACCTCAACGACCTCTTCCGGCAGGGCGCGTTCAAGGGCGGCACACCGCGCGAGGCGTACTTCGTGAAATGCGACAGGGACACCACCACCGACGCCGACATCGAACGCGGAGTGGTCAACGTCGTGATCGGTATCGCCCCGGTCAAGCCCGCGGAGTTCGTGATCGTCAAGATCCAGCAGTTCGCCGGGCAGTTCGACCTCTCGTAGCCGACGTCTCGTAGTCAAGGAAAAGGAACACGAAGGAAACCGATGGCTGAGTTCCAGATAAACGCCCATCGCTTCGACCCCTACAAGAATTTCAAGTTCCTGGTCCTCTGGGACGGTCGAACGGTCGCGGGCATCAGCAAGATCAGTCCCCTGAAGCGCACCACCGAGGTGGTCAAACACCGCCACGGCGGCGATCCCAGCTCACCGCGCAAATCGCCGGGCCGCTCCGAGTTCGAAGGCGTCACGCTCGAACGCGGTGTCACCCATGATCCCGAATTCGACCGCTGGGCCAACAAGGTCTGGCAGGTGGGCGCCGGGCTCGGTTCGGAGGTCTCGCTCCGGGACTTCCGCAAGGACATCATCATCCAGGTGCTCAACGAAGCCGGGCAGGTGGCCGTCTCGCACAAGCTCTACCGGGCCTGGGTCAGCGAGTACCAGGTCATCGGCGAGCTCGACGCGAACGCCAACGCCGTCGCCATCCAGAGCGTGAAGCTGGAGTGCGAGGGCTGGGAACGCGACTACGAGATCCCGGAACCGGTCGAGCCGTCCTTCACCCACCCGGCCTGAACGTCGTCGTGACACCAGGGACGGCTCCGGTAGGGCCCGCCGAGCTGCTGGCCGCCTGGGAGACCGGGCTGCCTCTTGGCGCGGCGGAGAGATCGCTGCTGCTGCACCGGGCGGCCTGCCCGGGGGCCCGTACCGACGTGTTGCTGTCGGTGCCGGTCGGTGAGCGGGAAGCCGATCTGTTCGCGCTGCGCAGGTCGCTCTTCGGCGAGCGGATGCAGGTGCGGACCGAGTGCGGTGCCTGCGGCGAGGCCATGGAGTTCGACCTCGACGCCGGCGCGCTGGGCGCCCGCCCTGCGGCGGTGGACCGGCTGCTGCGAGTCGCGGAGGACGACTGGGTGGTCGAGTTCCGGCTGCCCACCGTCGCCGACCTCGCGGCGGCCGGTACGGAGGCCTCGCCCGCCGGCGCACGCCGACGACTGGTGACGGACTGCACGGTCCGGGCACTGCGGGGCGGCGAGGCCGTCGCCGCGGAGCGGCTTGCCGCCCTGCTGCCCGAACGGGTGGAACGGCTCATCGCCGAGAAGGCCGCCGAGGCCGACCCGGCGGCCGAGGTGACGCTGAACGTGGCGTGCCCCGAATGCGGTGAGGCCACCTCGGCCGAGCTGGACATCACCTCCTACCTGTGGACCGAACTGGACAACTGGGCGCGGGACTTGCTCCTCGATGTCCATCTGCTCGCCACCGCCTACGGGTGGAGCGAGCCCGACATCCTGGCGCTCAGCCCCATTCGGCGTCGTTACTACCTGGAGCTGTGCACCGATGCCTGACTACTTCGACCGGCTGCTCGCCCGGTACACGCCGGTGGCCGCGGCCGACGACACCGGCGCACGGGTGCGGGTACGGCCGCGGCTGTCCGGCCCGTTCGAGCGGGCCGAGGCGCTGCGGTACGGCCCGCCCGAGCCGGACGAACCGGCCGCGCTGATCCCTTCCGCTCCGAGGGCCGACCGGGATCTGCCCCAGCCGGTGCGGCCGGACCGGGAGGTGCGTACGGAGCGGCACACCGTGGTGCGCACCGAGCGCGTCCCGCAACCGGGCGAGACGGGCCAGCCGGTTCGGCCGGCGGCCCCGGCACCCCTGCTGCGGCCTTCGGCGGCCCCGGCACCCAAGACCCGGCCCGGTGGGGCGGAAGGCGCGCGCACGGCACGCCGGGGGCGGCCGTCCGCTCCGGACGAGCCGGCGGTGGCGCCCGCCGTGCCGGCAGCACCGGTACGCACGACAGCCGCACCGGCGCGTGCGGCAGCGCTCGCCGTGCCGCGCGGCTCCGACTCCACCGCTGCGCGGGGTGCGGCGCTCGGCTCGGTGGGGCGGCGCGCACCGCGCCCGGCCGAACGTGTCGTGCACGTACAGATCGGCCGGCTGGAGGTCAGCGCGGCGCCGCCGCCCGGCGCGAACGCCGCACCGGCCGGTCGCCCCGCACAGCGGACCGGCCGGCCCGCTCCCGTACTGACGCTGGACGACTACCTGTCACGTGGCGGGAAGAGGAGCTGACGACATGAGCAACGCACTCGCCGTCGCCACGGTCACCCAGGCGCTCGCCCTGCTGATCGAGAGCAACCTGGGACCCGAGATGGACATCGCGGTCAAGGTGGAGACCCGTAAGCCGCCGTCGGAGCCGCCGAGCGAGCCGACCATCACGGTGTTCCTCTACCAGGTGACCCCGAACGCCGCGATGCGCAACAACGACCTGCCGACGCGCGCCGCCGACGGCACCCTGCGCAACCGGGCGGCCGCACCGCTGGACCTGCACTACGTGATCAGCGCGTACGGGGAGGAGGCGGAGCTGGTCGGGCAGCGGCTGCTGGGCTGCGTGATCCGGACACTGCACGAGATCCCGGTGCTGCCGCGGGAACTGATCGAACTGGCCGCCGACCGGCCGTATCTGGCGGGCAGTGACCTGGCGGACTCGCTGCAGAAGGTCCGCTTCACGCCGACGGTCATGGACGTCGACGAGACGTCCAAGCTCTGGGGGATGCTGCACCAGACGCCCTACACCCTGTCGGTGGCCTATCAGGCGTCTCTGGTGGTGATCGAGGGCCGCGAGAAGCCGGTCCCGGCGAAGCCGGTGGAGCAACGCACGGTACGGGCAGTGCCGTTCGGGGCACCGGGGGCGCCTGTGCCGCCGGTGCTGCCTGGCGCGGACGAGGCGGACGGGTATTCCGAGGCTCCCGTCCCTCCCGCCGACGTGCCTCCCACCCGAAAGGCCCCCGCGAAGAAGACCGCCGCGGCCAAGGCCCCCGCCAGGTCCACCAAGTCCGCCACCAGGCGAACGGCTCCGCCACGTCCCCGCAGGACGGCCGAGAGCGACACACCGACGCCGGACGACAAGGGCTGAGCCGGAGTGCGGAACACGGGGGGCGAGGGCATGGGTGCGTACGAAGGAGCCGGTCGCGGCGAGGACCGCGACACGGAAGCGCAGGGACGGGCGCTCCTGGCGGCCGTCCGCGCCGTGCTCGCCCGCGTCGACTCCCACGCCGGACGCGCCGCACACGGCTCGGGTCCGGCCGGGGCCGCGCAGCCCACACGGAGCGGAGACCTGGGCACGGACGCCGTCGCCCTGTCCGACGACACGCCCGACGCCGACACCGCCCGCGGTGCCTTGGCAGCACCCCCCGGTTCCGTTGCCCTCGACGCCCTGGTCGCCTGCTTCGGGCTCAGCCCGTTCGAGCGCGAGATCGTCCTGCTGGCCGCCGCGGCCGAGCTGGACCCCACCACGGCTGCCCGTTGCGCCACGGCCTGCGGGGATCCGGAGCGTACGTACCCCACCTTCTCGCTCGCCCTCGCCGCGCTCGTCGATCCGCACTGGAGCGCTCTCACGCCCGTCGCCCCGTTGCGGCGCTGGCGCATCGTCGAGCTCGACGACGAGACCCGGCTGACCACGTCCCGGCTCCGGCTCGACGAACGGATCCTGCACTTCCTGGCGGGCTCGCCCTACCTGGACGCACGACTGCACGGCCTGCTCCGCCGGACCACCACCCCGGACTCGCTGCCCGCCTCCTACGACCTGGTGGCGAGCCGGGTCGCGGCCGGGTGGGCGGGGACCGGGCGCGGCGCGCCGCTCCGGGTCGAGCTGGTCGGAGGCGATCTCCGTACCCGCGCGGACATCGCCGCGGTCGCGGCCCGCCGCTCGGGTCTCGGCCTCTACGAGATGTCGGCCGCCGATCTCCCGGCCGCACCGGACCGACGCGACCTGTTGGCACGGCTGTGGCAACGCGAAGCGGTTCTGCTGCCCGCCGCCCTGCTGGTCGAGGTCGGTGACCTGGACCGCGAACAGGGCGCCGCCACCGATGCGTTCGTGGAGAGCGCCGCCGTGCCACTGGTCGTGTCGAGTGCCGATCCGCGTCGGACGGCACGCCCCCGCGGTGAGCGTGTGGTGGTCCCGCCGCTGGACGCCGACGAGCAGCTCGGGGTGTGGACCGACGCGTTCGCCGATGTGCCCGACGTGTCGGAGGGTGACCTCCGCGACCTCGTGGCCCAGTTCTCGCTGCCTCCCCATCTGGTCCGCGCTGCGGGAGCCGCCGTGGCCAGGGACCTGCACGGCGAGGACGAGCGGGACGCGACCGGCCTGGCCTGGCAGGCGGGGCTCACCGAGGCCCGGATGGGCATGGACGAGCTGGGCCGCCGGATCGAACCGCAGGCGACCTGGGGCGATCTGGTGCTGGCGGAGCGGCAGGTGCGGGTCCTGCGCGAGATCACCGCGCATGTGCGGCAGCGGCCGACCGTGTACCAGGAGTGGGGCTTCGCCGAGACGCTGCGCCGGGGGCTGGGCGTCACCGCGCTCTTCGCGGGCGGCTCCGGCACCGGCAAGACCCTCGCCGCCGAGGTGATGGCCAAGGAACTGGGCCTGGACCTGTTCATCATCGACCTCTCCCAGGTGGTCAGCAAATACATTGGTGAGACCGAGAAGAACCTGCGCAAGGTGTTCGACGCCGCCGAGCAGGGCGGGGCGCTGCTGCTGTTCGACGAGGCCGACGCCCTGTTCGGCAAGCGCAGCGAGGTCAAGGACTCCCACGACCGCTACGCCAACCTCGAAGTCAGCTACCTGCTGATGCGGATGGAGGCGTACCGGGGCCTGGCGATCCTCACGACGAACATGAAGCAGGCGCTGGACACGGCGTTCATGCGCCGTATCCGCTTCGTCGTCGACTTCCCGTTCCCGGGTGAGAGCGAGCGGGCCGAGATCTGGCGCCGTGTGCTGCCCGCGCGTGCGCCGATGAAGGGCGTCGACCCCGCTCTGCTGGCGCGCCTGACCGTGGCGGGCGGTTCCATCCGCAACATCGCGCTCTCCGGTGCGTTCCTCGCGGCGGAGGAGGGCGACCGGCTCCAGATGCGCCACATGCTGGAGGCCGCCCGCACCGAGTACCTGAAGCTCGACCGTTCCCTGACGCCGTCGGAGGTGCACGGATGGGTCTGAACGAGCAGCAGCGCACCATACGCGTGGACATCGGCGAGCTGGTGCTCGACGGGTTCGGCCGGGTGGACCCGGAACGCGTGTCGGAGGCGTTCCAGGCGGAGCTGGGCCGGCTCGTAAGGGAACGGGGCGTCCCGCTCGCCGCCGACGGCGGACAGGCGCTGGACGCCCTGGCAGGACTTCCCCCGCTGCCCGCGAACCTGTCCGCGCGGTGCCTCGGCCAGGAGCTGGCGCGCGCGGTGCACACGGGCCTTTCGGGCGAGGGCGAGGTGACGCGATGAGCACGTCCCACTCGCAGGAGACGCGGTCCGACCAGGCCGGCAAGCGCCGTAAACGCAAGGAACGAGCCGCGTCCCGGGCGCCCGAACCGAAGAACATCGTCAGCGGCGCGGGCCAGCCGCTCGACCTGAGCGTACGGCGGGAGCTGGAGGAGCAGCTCGGGCACGACTTCAGCCGCGTACGGCTGCACACCGACCCGGACGCGGGTGCGCTCACCGAGATGCTCGGCGCGGACGCGGTCGCGGTCGGCCAGGACATCTTCTTCCGGGAGGGCGCGTACCGTCCCGGCACGCAGGACGGTCAGCGGCTGCTGGCCCACGAGCTGCTGCACACGGTGCAGAATCCGCACGGGCTCGGCGCGCTGCGCGCGGGCCGGGACCTGGGCGCGGTGAGCCTGCCGCAGCAGGCGATGGAGCGCGAGGCGGAGTCGGCGGCGCAGGAGGCCGTACGGGACGGGAAGCCCGCGCCGGAGATCGCTCCGAACGGGTCCACACCCGGCTGGCTGCGGTACGCGACCGTGGACGCGGATCGCCGCCGGGTGGAGGAGCTGGACCCCGCGACCTTGATCGACCGCGTCGCGAACGACGTCCTGCGATCCCTGCGTGGCGACCCGGAGGACCGATCGGGCCGGGTACGGCTCCAACTGGCACGGCTGGCACCGCAGGTGCAGGACCTAGTCCTGGACCGACTGGAGGTACGGCTGCCGGTGCCCGTCCTCGACCGGGTGCTGGACCTCGTCGAGGAGACCGAGGCGGCCGGGCCGCTGCCGCTGGATGCCGCGGCCGCGCCGGTGGCTCTACCCGGAGCGGGTGAGGAGATCGCGGAGGAACGTCGGCGCGGCGATTCCACCGACGAGCTGCCGGACGCCCGCGAACGGCGGAAGGGCACCGGAGGCGCGCCCGAGGGCGAGCAGGAGGAGCCCGGCGAGGACGGCGGCAGGCGGCCCGGCACCGAGGGCGACGGGGTGGGCGGCACGTCCCCGGAAGAGGTGGCGTCGCAGGACGAGGAGGAGGCCGGGGCGCGACAGGAGGACCGGTCGCAGTCCCAGCAGGGGGACAGAGATGCCTCCGTGCGAGAGGACAGGAACGCGTCCGCCCAGGACGAGGAGCAGAAGGCCCAGGACGACGACGCGAAGAAGGACGGGGCGAAGAAGGACGACCAGGCCGCTGAGGAGGAGCGGGAGGAGGCCGGGGGCCAGGAGGAGGCGCCGCAGGAGCCGGAGCGGCAGGCGGGAGAGCAGCGGGCAGGTGAGGGCGAGGGCCCGGCGGTCGCCGGGAACATCGCTGCCGCCCCGTCGCCCGTCGACAGGAGCGGCGCCGAGCCCGGCGAGAAGCGCCGGTCCGGTGGTGACACCTCCCCGTTCCGCTCGGTGGGCGACCGGGAGAACGAACAGGACACGGACGACGAGCCGTTGGGGCTGGACGCGGAGCCCTCGGAGCAGGATTCGGCCGCCGACGCGGACACGTCTGCCGACCGCGGCAACGAGGCCGTCCCCGACATCGACCTCGTGGGCCGTACGGATGCCGCGAAGAACCCGGGCATCGTCGAGGAGCGGCGGAAGGGCACCACCTCTCGTCCCGTTCTTCCGTCCCCGGACGCCGGGCCGGAGGCGGCTCCGGCCGAGATCCCGGACCAGGAGCCTCCCGCCCGTTCCCGGGCGAACGACGACTTCCAGGTGCTCGCCGGCCAGGACCTGTTCGGCGGTGCGTCCGCCGGGCAGGACCTGGGGCCGGACGGGGCGGACACGGCGGTCGGCACCGGGGCCGGTGCGTCGGGGCTGAGCACGACGGCCTCGGCGGACTCTTCCGGAGGCATCGGTGACAGGACGCGGGCGGAGCAGCGCGCCGAGGACGCCGAGGCGCGCCGGCGGGACGAGGAGGCCCGTGCCGCCGACGGTTCGGGAGCCGACGCGCCCCCGAACACCGGCGGACCGGCTGGTCCCGAGCGCCTGGCCAGGGCGGACGAGGACGCCCGTACCCAGGACACCGGCTCGTCCCGGGCGGCCGGTGGGAAGGTGGACAGTGGCGGCCGGGCCGAAGGCACCGCGAAACAGGAATCGCAGGCCGCCGCCCCGGCGAAGAGCGAGACGGAGCCGGGCAACGGATCGGACAAGGGGGCTGGATCGGACAAGGGGGCCGCCGAGGCGGCCGGTAAGGGCGAGGACACGACGGGCGCCGGCGGCAGTGGCACCGGCCAGGGCGCTCCCGGCGCCGAGCCGACCCCCGCCCCCGACCACCAGGGTGTCACCGAGGGCAACGGCAACGCCACATCGCCGCGACCGGAGATCGGCCCGGACAAGGTCTCCGCACCAGGTTCCGGTTCCGGTTCCGGTCCTGCTCCGCAACTGGCGTCGGGCAACGGCCCCTCACCCATGTCCGTCACGGAAGCGAAGACCAACACACCTGAGACCAAGGGTGGTTCGGGCTCCGGAGGGGCGGGCGCAGCCGCCCGGCCCAAGCCGTCGGGCCGGAAACGGCAGGCCGCCCGGCAGGTCGCGCGGAACGCGCGCCGCGGCGGAGCCGGTGGCGGAGGCGGTCGCTCGTCCTCCGCTCCCGCGCCGACACGGGGCCGAGGCGCCAAAGCAGGCACGTCCGCCCCGGCGAAGCCCAAGAAGCAAGCCGCCGCACCGGATGTCTCGAATGCCACACCCGAGGCAGGGCTCGCGACGGCGGCGGGACTGAAGCCACATCAGATGCTGGACACGCTCAAGGGAGTGAACGGTGCGGTCGGCCGTTCGGTCGACAAGGAGCGCACCGTCCTGCGCAAGGCGCCACCGAAGGAGCAGCGCCCGTCCGGCTCCCCGCGAACGGTGCCCGGCGGCCCGACGGCGTCGGCGCCAGGGGTGTACACCAACGCCAAGGTGGCCCGGACCGATGCCACTGCGGGCAAGACACCCGAGATCGGCGGTGAGCAGAAGCCGGAGGGCGAGGTTCCGGGCGCGAACGTGCCTGAGCCGAGCTGGTGGGACATCGCCGTCACGATCGGCGCGCAGCTCTTCGGCAAGCTCCTGAAGGAGATTCTGCCGCTCGACGACCTGATCGACTCGATCCTCGGGCTCCCGACGAAGGACGAGGGCCTCAAGAACGCCAAGGTGGGCGACGCCCCGACGCTCCCGCTGGAGAACGACTCGGACCCCGGGCGCACCGACGAACAGGGCAGGCATCTCGACGAGCGGAAGACGGAACTGCACCGCTCCGGGCGGGCGGACGCGGCTCGCCCGATGGGTGAGGACCAGATCTATCCGGACGTTCCCAAGGAGACACTGACCGGCAAGGTTCCCGGCGGCAACGGCAAGAACACCAAGGGTGCCGGTCGCACGATGCCCGGTGGCGGGGTGCCGGTCGAGTCCGCGTCCGTCGTGGCCGAGCACGACCGCGGTCCGCAGATCCAGGCCGGCTTCGGCGAGGGCCGGCAGAAGATGTCGCAGGAGCGCGAGAACAAGGACGGCAAGGCGCAGGACGACCGGCAGAAGCACGACAAGGACCTCAAGCGCGAGGTCGACGCCAGCAGCAAGAAGCAGGCCGACGCCCGTGACAAGGGTCGCTCCGACATCTCCGGCTCCCGCGACGCGTGGCGCAAGGAGCAGGACGACAAGACCTCGGAGATCGACGGCAAGAAGGGCAAGAAGTACGACGAGGTCCGCAAGGACATCAAGGGCAAGGAGGAGGAGACCGACAAGGACGTCGACAAGCGCACCGAGGACGACAACAAGAAGATCACGGACGAGCAGGCCAACGCCGAGAAGGACGCGGAGAAGAAGCAGGAGGAGGGCAAGGGCGACGCCGACAACTGGCTCGAAGACGCCATCGAGAAGCTGAAGCAGTTCTTCGAGGATCTCAAGAACGCCATCAAGAGCGTCTTCGAGAAGGCGCGGCAGATCGTCACCGACCTCATCGACAAGTTCAAGCAGCAGGTCTTCAAGCTCATCGACGACGCGCGCAACTGGGTGATCGACAAGATCAACAAATTCGCCGACGTGTTGATCGCACTCGGTGACGAACTCCTCGCCGACTACCCGGCGATGCGCGACAAGTGGCGCAGCACCATCGATGGTGCGCGCGACTGGGCCGTCGAGAAGGTCAACCAGTTCGCGGACGGGCTCAAGGAAGTAGCGGGGAAACTGCTCGACGGTCTGTGCGGGGCGCTGCTCGCCGGGCTCGACGTCCTGGAGACCGGCATGCTGGCGGCCGTGGAGGTCGCCGAGACCGCAGCCGTCGGGGCGCTGGAGTTCGGTGCCGCTGTGGTGGAGGGCCTCGGCGAGTGGGCGGCCATCTTCAACGACATCGTCTCCGACCCCGGCGACTGGATCAGCAAGGCCGGTGCCGCCGCGGACACCGGTGCCAGGGACCACCTGTTCAACGAGGTCACGAGCGCGGTCAAGGCCTGGTTCAACCAGAAGGTCCAGGAGATCATCGGGATCCCGATGGACCAGTTCCAGGAGCTGATCTCCGGCGGGGTGACCGTCGAGCAGATGGCTCAGATGGCGTGGGACGAGGCACTGCCTCAACTCCCCGTCATCATCGGTGTGCTCGTGGTGGAGAAGGTCGTCGCGAAGCTGATCCCCGGTGCCGGTTGGGTCATGGCGATCATCGACGCCCTGAAGACGGCATGGGGAGCGCTGAGCGAGATCCTCGCCGCTTTCGGCCTGTTCATGGACTTCCTGAAGTCGGTCAAGAGCGGCAACGGCGCCCAGCCGTTCGCGAAGGCGGTGGCCGCTGGTGTGGTCGCGCTGCTGGAGTTGATCTACGAGTTCCTGATCGAGGGCGTCGGCAAGTTCATGGGCAAGGTGGCCGAGAAGCTCGGTGACATGCTGAAGAACCTCCGTAAGAAGAAGGGCGCCCCGGACGGATCCGACGCCCCGACGCCGCCGGACGCGCCGGGAAAGCCGAAGGACCCCGCCTCGGCGAACGACGACCGGTCACCGGACCCGGACCGGCCGGCCGGCCGCCCGTCGGACCGCTCGGACGACCGCCCTGCCGCGCGTAAACCCTCCTCCGACAGGACGTCCCGTCCGCCGTCCAGGCCGCGGCCCGGCAAGCGTTCCTCCCCGGAGCGGAAATCGCGCCCCTCGCACACCACTCGCCCGAAGAAGCGCCGTGACGACGAGCGACGTCGCGAGGACGGCCGTGAGGTCAACGCCGCGCGGAAGCGGATGCGGGACGCGGAGCAGCGCACACGCAACGACAAGGACGTCGCCGGTGCGCCGGAGCGCCGTCGGCACGACACGGACCGTGGGGACGGTCATGGCCCCGGGCGGGACCGCCCGGGCGACAGGCGCCGGGACGACCGGCGCCGTACGGAGGACAGGCGCCGGTCCGACGACCGTCGCCCGCAGGACAGGCGTGCCGACGACCGCCGGCGGGACACCGACCGGGACCACGACAAGGACCGCCGCCCCGGCAACCGCGTCCGACGCGCGCGCCAGACTGTCAAGTCGGCCGTCAACAGGGCCCGCCGCGCCGTCGGCAAGGTCTTCGGCAAGGCCCGCCGCAAGATCGGCAACCGTCTGAACGATCGCCTGCGCAGGTTGCGGGACCAGTGGCGGCGCCGGAACGACCGGGACCGAGGCACGGACCGGAGGCGGAACGAGCACAGGGACCGGAGGCGGAACGAGGACAGGCAGCGGGAGTCCAACGGCATCACGGACTTCGACCTGCCGAAGGTCGAGTTCAGGACCAAGGACAGCGAGAAGCACACCCTGCAGTTCGACGGCCGCGGCAGGAGCGCCGACCTGGCCGTCCGCAGTGCCGTGCAGAACATGGCGGGGTACTTCGGGGACTGGGAGAGCGAGATCCAGGAGCTGAGGGCCAACGGCCAGAACGATCTCGCGGACCGGATGGCCGAGCTGATCGGCGCGGCCCGCCGCCAGAGCGTCAGGGTGGAAACCATGCAGAACGCCCTGCCGAAGCCCCGGAACCGGCGTGGAATCACGGAGGGCACCCTGGGTGACGTGGCATTCCAGCGCCGCATCGAGCGGCTGAGAGATGTCATGGAGCATTTGGCGGAACTGCTGGAACAGCGCAATGCCGGCGAGAAGGAACCTCCCCTTCCCGCGCCCATCCTCCCACCGTTCTCCGACGGGCCCATGGCCTTCGATTTCAAGGCGTCGTACGTCAACAAGAAGTCGGACGGCACGGATACCAAGCAGCGGCCCAACGCCTCTCCTGTGGGATGGGCGGAGCTGAAGAACCTTCCGGGTGGCCTGCAGGAGCGGAAGGACTACTGGGTGCGTATGCACATGCTTCCGAAGCGGCTCGGTGGTCATGCCTCCACGTCGAACCTGGTTCCAGCGCCGGGAAAGATCAATACCCAGGCGGGAGTGTCCATCGAGCACCCGGCACAGCGGGCCATCGGCCACAAGGTCGCCACGAAGCCCGGGTGGCCGAACCCGGAAAAGATGGTCTGGTACAAGGTGGCGATCCAGTACCGAGGCCAGTTCCCGGGATTCCCTCGGCGAGTCAGCGTGCAGTGGGGCCTCTACAAGCCGACCGGGGGCCGGTGGAAGGAACAGAGCGCGTACGACACGTGGAAGGACAATTTCCCGGCGCCTCAAATTCCCGTCGGGTTCCAGATACGCGAAGCGAATGCCGCGACGATCAGGATGGTGACCCGGGTGTCCGAGGCGACCGCGAAGGATATCGCGGACATGCTGGATACCGCAGGCCATCAATACAACAGCGTCGACGACATCATCTCGGGTCTGCTGGGTGGCGCAGGGCGAGGTGGCGGCGCGGTATCGAGTCGGCTGCGCAAGGACATCGCGAAGCTGAGGGCCGCGCGTAACAAGATCAGTTTTTGAGAGGCAGAGATGACGGAACCGAATCAGTACGAGCATTGCTGGCTGGACGTATTCGAAGAGCTGCGGAACTGCTCCGACCCCGACCTTCATGTGACCAGGGATCATCAGGGCCCGTTCGTGGAGCCGGCGGATGCGCGCAGTGCCTTCGACGAGCTCGCTCAACAGGACGGAGTGCTGCTCGACCCGGTCCTTCAGGGGTGTTTCCTGCGCTTCGACGACCTGGGCGCCTGCTGGGGGTTCGGTGAAGAGGAATCAGACCCGATTTTCGCCGGGGAATTCAGCCTCTCGCCCCTGGTGTGGGCGATCCGGAAGCGGGCGCCCGTCGAACGTTACCCCGACCCGTCACCGAAGCAGCTGGAACTGCTCTCCGAACTCCGCGACTTCGACGGAACACCCATGACCGGGGTGGGGTCCGTCTCCTCCCTCAGGATCGTGCAAGGGGGCGTGCACAATCCTGAGATCTGGTTCAGTGACGGTGAGCTCGGAATCCATCGGATGGATATCGACCTCTGTGGCTACCTCGAAGCGCTACGCGTCACCAAGGGCACCTTCGGCTGGCAGTACCTGTTCACCGACGTCTCCTTGGCCGACGACGACCACGCGGTGACCACGGAGTTCCTCACCGAGATGCTCGCCGTCTTCCCCGACTTGTTTCCCGCGCACGACTACGAGCCGCTCGGAGCGCGACTCGCCGAGCGCCTCCGCTGAGCCGGACGGACACACGGACACACGGACAGGAACCCATGACCCGTTACGCAGACATACCCAAACCCATCCGCTCCGGCATCGTCGTGGTCGACCCCGAACGCGGCACCCCCCAGCGCATCATCGTCCTCCAGTTCAACCCCGACACCCTGGAACGCAGCCTCGCCCCCCAGTCCGCCGGCGGGAGCGGCGACTCCGGCGGAGGCGGCAGTGGGTCCGGCGACAGGAACGAGGCCCTCCGGCTCAAGGGGCCCGCCGAGGAGACCTGGAAGTTCACCGCCGAGATCGACGCCACCGATCAGTTCGAGGTCGCCGCCCCCGACGGGATCCACCCCGAGCTGGCCACCCTCGAAATGCTCGTGCACCCGACCACCGCCCAGCTGCGCGAAGCGAGCCGGCTCGCCAAGAAGGGGACCATCGAGATCAGCCCGATCGAGATGCCGCTCACCCTCTTCACCTGGGGAAGCAAGCGCGTCATGCCCGTGCGGCTCACCGAACTGTCCATCAACGAGTCGGCGTTCGACGTGAACCTGAATCCGATCCGGGCGAGCCTCAGCATCGGCATGAAGGTGCTCAGCGTCAGCGACCTGCCCGCCGGGCACCGCGGGGCCGATCTGTACATGGCGCATCTCGCGCAGAAGGAGCAGCTCGCCAGGGCCGCGCGCGGCGGCGGGCTCGGTTCGCTGGGGCTGGCCGGGGGCAACACCGTCATGGGGAGGGGCTGAAGGACATGGCCGAGATCGAACCGTACGAGAACGCGCTGGACGCCATACCCGGCGCCCACCCCTACCCCCGCTCCAGCCGGTACCACGACGCCGAGATCGGCGTGCACCGGATGGCCGACGGCACCGAAGTGCGGTACGCGAAACGGCGCTTGCTGCCGCCGCTGAACGAAACGGCACAGGAGAGCGCCCCGCACACCGTCAGCAGCGGCGACCGGCCGGACCTGCTCGCGCAGCGGTACTTCGGTGACCCCGGGCAGTGGTGGCAGATCGCCGACGCCAATCCGGTGCTGGACCCGCACGAGCTGACCGAGGAGGCGGGCCGCACCATCGCCGTCCCGCATGCCGGGGGCTTCCCGGGGACGGGAGCTCGGTATGTCTGACCAGCCCGTGGGGAGCGGGCCCATCCACATCACCCTGCAGACGGGACCCCGGCTGACCCGGCCGGTACCGCCCGAGGTCACCGAGGCGCTGCTGTCCGCCCAGATCACCGCCACCGCAGGTGAACGCAGCGGGTTCCAGATGGCGTTCGACCTCACCAAGCAGGGGGCGCTGTCCCGGCGGCTGCTGCCCGAAGGGTTCTTCGACCCGAAGACCCGGGTGATCCTCTCCGTGAGCGTGAAGGGCACGGCATGGGTGCTGCTCGACGGGCTGATCGTGCGCCAGGAGGTGGGCGCGAGCAACCAGCCGGGCCACTCCACCCTCACGGTGACCGGGGAGGACCTGACGCTCCTCATGGACCTGGAGGAGCGCACCGACCGGTACCCGAACCTGCGGCCCTCCGGACGCGTCGCCCGCATCCTCGCCAAGTACGCCGACTACGGCATCGAGGCCCGCGTCTTCCAGGAACAGATCGAGCAGCCGCCGCGCGAACAGCTCAGGGTCGACTACCAGTCGGGCACCGACCTGAGCTACGTGAACGACCTGGCCCGCGCCAACGGCTACACGTTCTACCTCGAACCCGGACCCCGACCCGGTCATTCCACCGCCGTCTGGGGCCCGGAGGCCCGCATCGGGCAGCGGCAGCACGCGCTCAACGTGAACATGGACGTCAACTCGACCGTGGACCAGCTGACGTTCGCGTACGACGGGACGGCCAGGGAGGAGCCGCAGGCCCGGGTGCAGGACCCGGCCACCCGGGACAGCCGGCTCCTGCCGCAGCCCGACATCGGGCCGCTGCGCCCCCCGCTCGGCCGCCGCGCCACCCCCGCGCTCAAGCGGCGCACGCTGTCCGGCACGGCGAAGAAGGAGTCGGCGCAGGCGCAGGCGGAGCTGCTGGCACGGGCCGCGCTGTCCGCCGACGCCATCTCGGGGTCCGGGTCGCTGGACGTGAACCGGCACGGGTACATCCTGCGGCCGCGCGAGCTGGTCGGGGTCCGTGGCGCCGGGGTGACGTACGACGGCGACTACTTCGTCAAGTCCGTCACCCACACCCTCAGGCCCGGCTCGTACCAGCAGAACTTCACGCTCTCGCGCGAGGGCCTCATCGCCCGGAGCGGCACCGTACGACCGTGACGGCCGCGGAAGCGGAAGCGGAAGCGGAAAAGCAAGAGGACCAGGAGAACTTCGCATGGCTGCAGGACCGAACAACCGGTTTCTCGGCAAGTTCCGGGGGCGGGTGGTGGGCAACGACGACCCGCTGAAGATCGGGCGGGTCACGGTCAAGGTGCCGGACGTCCTGGGCGACGAGACGTCCACCTGGGCCATGCCCTGCCTGCCGTTCACGGGGCCGCAGTCGGGGCAGTACGTGGTACCCGCCGAAGGGGCCGGCGTGTGGGTGGAGTTCGAGCAGGGGGACGTCAGCTTCCCCATCTGGACGGGCTGTTGGTACGGCGACGCCTCCGAGCTCCCGCCCGACGCCCTGACCGGAACACACGCGCACCAGAACGTGGTGATCCAGACCTCCGACCGGCACAAGTTCGTCATGGGCGACGTGCCGGACGGCGGCAGCGGCATCCGCCTCCAGGCCGCGACCGGGGCGTACATCCAGGTCGACGAGAAGGGCGTGACGATCGCCAACGGCCAAGGCGCCTCGATCGTGCTGACCGGGGGCGAGGTCGACATCAACGACGGCCGGCTGATCGTGGCCAAGAAGCAGTAACAGACAACGGGGAGAGAACTCTTGTCCACCAGCTCAGGGACCATCGTCAACGCCGCCGCGACACTCACCTGCCCGCACGGCGGCCGGGCCTCCGCCGCCTCCGCGCACGCGGCCGTGCGCCTGGACGGGCTGCCCGTGCACACCGCCTCCGACGCCTTCGTGGTGACCGGGTGCCCGCACACCGTCGACGGGGTGCCGCATCCGTGCACCACCGTCCGGTGGAGCCCGCAGAGAGGCGGCGTGCTCGTCGACGGCGTACCCGTCCTGCTGCACACGAGTGCGGCGCAGTGCTTCAGCGCGGCGCTCGTGCCGCAGGGGCCACCGGTCGTCGACGCGGCCCGGCGGGGGGCGACGTGCCGATGAGGACCCCACGCAGCGACCTCGCGTTCCCGTTCCGCAGCGACCGGCGCGGCAGGACGGCGCACGCCCGGTACGACGAGCACGTGCGGGACCTGGTGGAGCAGCTGTTGTTCACCAGCCCCGGCGAACGGCTGATGCGCCCCGACTTCGGCTGCGGACTGCTGGATCTGGTGTTCACGCCGAACAGCCCCGAGCTGGCCTCGGCGATGGAACTGTCCGTGCAGGCCTCGCTGCAGCGCTGGCTGGGCGAGCTGATCGATGTGGAATCCCTGGACGTGGTGAGCGAGGAGAACGTCGTCCGGGTGTATCTGCGCTACGTGGTGCGCTCCACCGGGAGCCGGCGCGACGAGGTCTTCGAAGGGAGCGGGCCCGCATGAGCGGCAGGGGCAGGGAGGTGGCCTGCCGGACCGACGGCAGGCGTGGCAAGGTACGCGCGGCGCGGCTCCACGGCGTGGACGCGGTGGAGGCCGGTGACGACGGGCTGACCCTCACGGTCACGTTCCTCGGCAAGGCCCCGCACGGGCTGTGCCCGGAGAACATCCGCATCGACGGCGGCCGCCGCGTCACGGGTGTCGAGGCGGTCGGGGTGACCGTGGAGCGGGAGGAGGACCCGGAGCTCGACGACCGGCTGCTGGTGACCGTCGACCGTACCGGGGACACCTCGCGCTACCGGCTGTCGGTGGTGGAGGCCGACCCGTACGGGAGGCCGGGCACCGAGCCGTTCCCCGGTTTCGACCAGCGGTACTTCCGGGCGGATTTCGAGTTCCGCACGGACTGCCCCACCCCCTTCGACTGCGCGGACGACCCGGCGGGCAGCGATCCCGGCCCCCGGGCCGAGGCACCCGTCATCGACTACACGGCGCGCGACTACGACTCCGTACGCCGCCTCGTCCTCGACCGGCTCGCGCTGACCACACCCGACTGGGTCGAGCGCAACCCCGCCGACCTCGGCGTGACACTCGTCGAGCTGCTGGCCCACACGGCCGACCGGATCAGCTACCACCAGGACGCGGTCGCGACGGAGGCCTACCTCGACACCGCCCGCAGGCGGGTGTCGGTGCGCCGGCACGTCCGGCTGATCGACTATCCGATGCACGACGGCTGCAACGCCCGGGCCCTGGTCACCGTCGAGGTGACGAAGCGGCTGACACTGCTGCCGGGTACGTTCCGCTTCGCCGCCGTCGACGTCCGCACGCCGGGACTCCGCGACCGGCCCGAGACCGGCACCGTGGTCGAGGACCGCGAGCTGGCGGTGCTGGCCGAGCGCGGTGCGGTGGAGGTGTTCGAGCCGGTGGTGGACGCCGAGCCGGCCCAACTGCGCCCGGCGCACAACACCATCCGCTTCTGGACCTGGGGTGACGAGGTGTGCGCCCTGCCGAAGGGCGCGGTGTCCGCGACACTGCGGGACGGGTGGACCGACAAGAAGCGCACGGGGCGCTCACTGGCCCTGGCCCCCGGCGATCTGCTGGTGTTCGAGGAAGTACGCGGGTCACGTTCGGGTACGCCGGGCGACGCGGATCCCGCGCACCGGCAGGCGGTACGGCTGACCTCGGTCACCCCGGGCGTGGACGAGCTGGCCGGCCAGCCGGTGCTGGAGGTCACCTGGGCCCGCCAGGACGCGCTGGCCTTCCCCGTGTGCCTGTCGACGCGCGGCGGGCCACCGGACTGCGCGCCGGTGGCGGACGTGAGCGTCGCCCGCGGCAATGTGGTCCTCGTCGATCACGGCAGGTCACTGACGTTCGGCGGAGCCCCGCCGGAGACGGTGCGCGTGCCCCCGGAGCCCGCGGTGCCCGGCTCCTGCGAGCCGTCCGCCTTCGGCTGCGGGGACGCCGACGGCGGCAACGCGACGGCCCGGCTCCTCGGCGAACGACTGGAACAGACACGGTGCGGCCGGCTCCTCACCGCCGCACAGGTGAGGGAACTGTCCGAACAGGTCGGCGACGATCAGGTGACGCGCGCCGGAATCGGCCTGGAGCTCGCGGGGCGGCGGCGCGAGAAGGTCGTACCGGGTACGGCGTACGAACAGGCCGAGGCACTGGAGACGCTCCTCGCGCAGGTGGTCTATCCGGGCATCAGGCCCCGGTTCCGCCCCGTACTCCCACGCTCACCCGTGGTCCAGGCGGCGCCGTTCCCGCTGCCCGAGCACGTCTCGGCCGGGCAGGCCGACCGCCTGGCCGCCGTGCCCGGACGGGTCCGGGAACGGCTGGTGGAGCTGTGGCGCAGCGCCCGGGACCGCGACGGGCTGACCGAGGCGGAGATCGACGAGCTGACCGTGCTCTTCGGACTGCGGGCGCTGGAACACCTGGAGCTGCACCTCCACCCGGTGCGCGCGCTGCGCGAACTGCTGCACCGCGGCGATCGGCTGCTGGCACCGAAGCTGCGCAGGCTCCAGGTGCTGACGGCCAGGGCCCGGGCGGGTGCGGTGCTCGACGCGGGCATCGCCTGGGAGATCGCGCAGACCTGGGGCCCCGGCCACGCCGCCGGGCTGCATCCGGACGAGCCGGTGCTCCGAGGTCCGGCCGCGGCCCTGATCCAGGATCCCCGGGCCGCGCTGCCCGCGGTGACGGTCCTGGACGGTGACGAGGAGTGGACCGCGCGGCGGGACCTGCTCACCGCCGGTCACCGGGACCGGGACTTCGTCGGTGAGCTGGAGGACGACGGGCGGATCGCCCTGCGCTTCGGCGACGGACGGCACGGGGCGCGGCCCCGGCCGGGCGCCAGGCTGGAGCTGCACTACCGGCTCGGCGGCGGCACGGCGGGCAACGTCGGTGCGGAGGCCGTCAACCATCTGGTGCTGCACCGCGATCCGGAGAGCGAGGACGCCGGGGAGCCGCTGCCCGTCGCAGGAGTACGCAACCCGCTCCCGGCGGTCGGCGGCACGGAACCCGAACCGCTCGAACAGGTGCGGCAGTTGGCTCCGCTCGACCTGAAGCGCACCATCGAACGCGCGGTGACCGCCGAGGACTACGCGGCACTGGCCTCCGCGCTTCCCGGGGTGCAGCGGGCGGCGGCGGAGATCCGCTGGACGGGCAGCGTGCAGGAGGCCCATGTCGCCGTCGACGCGCTGGGGGCCGGGGACCCGGAGCCCGAGCTGCTCGACTCGGTGGCGTACGCACTGGAACGCTACCGGCGGATAGGACACGACCTGGTGGTCGGCCCCGCGAGCCACGTACCGCTGGACATCGCGCTGTCCGTGTGTGCGGCCCCCGGACATCAGCACGGGCAGATCCTGGCCGAGCTGTACCGGCTGCTGGGCCGCGGGCGGCTGTACGACGGGCGGCTCGGCTTCTTCCACCCCGACGCCCTGGTGTTCGGCGAACCGGTGCGGCTCAGCCGGCTGGTGGCCGCAGCGGCCGCCGTGCAGGGGGTGGAGAGAGTGACGGTGACCCGGCTGCGCCGGTTCTTCGGCGACGCCGACGGGGACGGCACAGCTCTGGAGACCGGAGTGCTGCGGCTCGGCGCCCTGGAGATCGCGCGCTGCGACAACGACCCGGACCGCCCCGACAACGGGCGGCTGACCATCGAACTCGCCGGAGGTACCCGATGAGCGGCGCGGGCAACTGCGGCTGCGGCTGCGGTGGACACGACGAACGCCGGGCCCCCGAGGCCCTGTACAACCCGCCGGGGCGCACCGCCCTCGACTACCGGGTCGGGGACTACGGATCCTTCCTGGCGGCCATGGTGGACCGGCTCGCCTCCCCGGCCTATCCGGCGCTGCGGGGACTGACGGTCCGCACCCCGGACGATCCGGCGATCGGTCTGCTGGACTCCTGGGCCGTCGTCGGCGACCTGCTGACGTTCCACTCCGAGCGGATCATGGACGAGGCGTACGTCCGCACCGCGAACGAGCACCGCTCGCTGGCGCTGCTCGGACGCCTGGTGGGGCACCGCCCGAGGCCGGGCATCGCCGCCGACACCCATCTCGCGTACACCCTGGACAGGGATCCGCGGGGCGTGGACGTGGAGGTGATCGTCCCGCGTGGGGCGCGCAGCAACAGCGTTCCGCTCACCTCCGAGGAGGAGTCGCAGGTCTTCGAGACGGAGGCCGATCTCGTGGCGCGCGCCTCGTGGAACGAACTGGCGGTGCGCCGGCGCAGGCCCGCGCTGCTCACCGAGGAGGATCTGGCCCGGCGCTCCGAGATCCTGGTGTCGGGCACCACGACCGCTCTGCAGACCGGGGACCGGCTGCTGTTCGTCCTCAAGGGACAGGACGGTGGCGGCACTCCGGGACAGCGGCTGCTCCGCACCGTGGCCCGGCTCCGTGTCGACCGTGAGGACGACGTGACGGGGATCGGGCTCCAGCAGTCCGCCCCGCAGTCGCTGGGCGAACTGGTGGAGCTGCTCCGCGAGTGGATCACCGAGGACGAGCGGGCGGTCGAGGACGGCGAACCCACGCCCGACAACCCCAATCCACGGCCGGTCAGCCGCTTCATCGCCGATTTCGACGCCCAGGTGCTCGCCCCGCTACGGGCCGACCTGGACTCCGTCACCTCACCGGCCGCCCTCGCGGCACGGCTTGCGGAGCCCCACGAGCGGCTGGCCGAGGCGCAGGCCGTCTCACGGGCGCACGCCGATGTCGCCGCCTGGTTCGAACAGCTGGAGGCGATGGTCGGCGAAGTGATCGCGCAGGCGGCGGACCTGGAGCCCTCCCGGCCGGCGCCCGACGCGCTGCGCGCCGCCGCACCGGCGTCCGCGGCGCTGAAGGCACTCGGCGCGGTGCTCCCCGCCCTGCGCAGCGAGGTCGTCCGGCACTCCCGCAGCGGGGCGGGCCCGCTGTCCGCGGGTGGGCCGGCTCCGGGGTCCGATCTGGGCGCCCGGCTGCTGGCTGCGCTGGACCCGCGGATCGCCGACGGGATGTACCCGGCGTGGCGGCGGTCCGCGCCCACCGCGGCGCCACTCCTGCACGAGGTGCAGGCGATGCGGGTGACAACTGCACCGTTCGGGGCGATGGCCCCGCTGAGGCCGGTGCAGGACGAACGGGGGCGGGTGATCAGGCAGGCGGACTGGCCGCTGACCGGGTCGTCCCTCACGACGGTGCGGGTGGTGTTCGACACGGCGGGCAAGGTCCCGGTGCGCGCCGAGTTCCAGCACACCGAGACGGGATCGTCCGTCCAGCACTCGGAGAACCTGCCGTCGGAGGCGACGTTCGACCTCGGGCCCGGCCGGGTCGTCGTCATGACCAGGACCGCGCAGGACCACGACCTGAGCTGGCTGAGCAGGCGCCCCGCCGACTCGCAGGAGCCCGGTGTCACCGCCCAGTTGCTCGAAGGGCTGCCCGAGCGGACGCTGTTCGTGTCCCGGCCCGCGGACGACGGCCGTGTCCACGTCGCCGTGCACAACGGTGAGCCGCTGAGCTGGCGTCTGGCGCCCGGCGACCACCAGCAGATCAGGCACGAGGGCTACGAGCTGACCGTGCGCTACACGGTCGGCAGCGAA
This sequence comes from Streptomyces sp. NPDC005794, assembly GCF_042871445.1. Lineage (NCBI taxonomy): Bacteria > Bacillati > Actinomycetota > Actinomycetes > Kitasatosporales > Streptomycetaceae > Streptomyces > Streptomyces sp. NPDC005794. Next base: position 49,366 of record NZ_JBIAIN010000024.1, on the reverse strand, counting down.
CCGGCGAACGTGGTCATCGGCATCGCCACGGTGCCGGAGCCGGCCAACCGGCACGTGATCGCCCTGGACTCGGTCCAGGACTCGATCACGGCCGGCAGCTGGGTCGTCGTCGAGCGCCCCCGCAAGGGCGCCGGAGGACCGGACGGCATCCCTGGCGACCCGGCGCTCAGCTTCGTCACCACCAGGGTCACCTCCCTGCGCACCGCCGTGTACACCGACTTCGGCATCACCGGCCGCGGTACGGAACTGACGCTGGCCGACCCCTGGCTCGACGAGCACGACGTACTGCTCTCCACCATCCGCGACGCCACCGTGCACGCGGGCGGACAGGCGCTGAGGCTCGCCGACGAGCCGCTCGGCGAGGACGTCCACGGCAACGAGCTGGAACTGGCCGAGCTGCACGACGGGCTGCGCCCGGGACGGCGGCTGATCGTGTCCGGGGAGCGCACCGACGTCGCCGCCGCGCCCGCCACCGAGCTGGTGACGATCGCCGGCGTCGAGCAGGTGCTCGACCCGCTGCTGCCCGGCGACCACGTGCACACGCGGCTGACCCTGACGACGGACCTCGTCCACCGCTACCGGCGCGCCACCGTGCGCGTACGGGGCAACGTCGTGGCAGCCGGTCACGGCGAGAGCCGGGACGAACCGATCGGCAACGGCGACGCGGACCTCGCCAACCAGACGTTCGCGCTCTGGCAGGCGCCGCTGACCTGGCTGCCCGCCGACAACCCGCTGGGCGCGACCCCGGCCCTCGAGGTACGCGTCGACGGACTGCTCTGGCACAGGGTGGACAGCCTCGCCGGGCGCGGCCCGCGCGAGCGGGTCTACGTCTGCGGTGACGCGGGCGGCCGGACCACGGTCACCTTCGGCGACGGCGTGCACGGCGCCCGGCTGCCCACCGGGCACGAGAACGTCCGGGCGCGCTACCGCTTCGGCACCGGCCGGGCCGCCAACGTCCGGGCCGACCGCGTCACCCAGGCGGTCACCCGGCCGCTGGGTGTCACCGGGGTCACCAATCCCCAGCCCGCGACGGGCGGCGCGGACGCGGACGGCCCCGGCCGGACCCGCACCGCGATCCCGCTCGCCGTGTCCGCCCTCGACCGGCTGGTGTCGGTCGCCGACTACGAGGACTTCGCCCGCTCCCGGGCCGGGATCGGCCGGGCGGCGGCGCGCGAACTCTTCGACGGCAGGCGGCGGATGCTGCACGTCACCGTCACCGGGGTCCAGGACATCCCGATCGCCGAGGACTCCGATGTGCTCACCGCACTGCGCTCCTCACTCGCCCGGTACGGCGACTCCCGGCTGCCCGTACGGGTACAGGTACGCGAACTGCTGCTGCTCCTCCTCGCGGCGAAGGTGAAGGTGGCCCGCGACCACAGCTGGCAGAGCGTCGAACCGAGACTGCGCCAGGCCCTGCTGACCCGGTTCGGCAGCTCCCGGCGCGAGCTGGGCAGCCCCGCACACCTGTCGGACGTGCTGGCGACGGCCCACTCCGTGCCCGGGGTCGACCACGTGGACGTGGACGTCTTCGGCGGAGTGCCGGCATCCCTCACCCCCGACGGTCTGCCCGCCTTCGCGGACACGCTCGCCGAGCCGCGGACCACGGTCCCGGCACGGCTCGCCACGTACGACGAGGACACGCACCGGGTGACCGCGCCGGAGGGCGAGACACTCACCTCGGTCGCCGCCCGGTACGGCATCGCACTCGCCGAACTGCTGCGGCTCAACCCGGACATCACCGACACCCGGCGCCTGGGCGAGGGCCGCGCGGTGTGCGTCTTCCGCGGGATCCGGCCCGCACAGCTCGTCCTGCTGTCACCGGACGTCCCGGACACGCTGATTCTCACGGAGGTCACCGCATGAGCACCCAGGAACGGAGCGTCGCATGAGCAGGGAACCGGACGGGCTCACGGAACTGCTCCCGCAGTGGCACCGGCTACGGGACGCGGAGGGCGGGGAGCCGCTGCGGGCCCTGCTCGCGGTGATCGCCGAGCAGGTCGACCGGGTACGTGACGGCGTCGACCAGAGCTACGAGGACCTCTTCGTGGAGACGGCCGCGCCCTGGGTGCTGCCGTACCTCGGCGACCTGGTCGGCTACCGGCCGCTGCCCGGGTACGAGCGGGTCCGGACGGCCGGACTGGGCGACACCGCCGACGGGGAGGCCCGCTCCCGGCTGGCCGAGGCACTCGCCCCGCGCCGCGACGTCGCGGCCACGGTGGCCAACCGCCGCCGCAAGGGCACCCTCGCCCTGCTGGAGGAACTGGCCCAGGAGGTCGCCGGATGGCCGGCCAGAGCCGTGGAGTTCTCCCGGCTGGTCTCCCACCAGCAGCCGGTCGGGCTGTACGGGACGGGGGCGGCGGCCGACGACGTACGCAGGTCGGGACGCGGTCGGCTGGCCGACGTCCGGGACGGTGCGCAACTCGACCTGGCGGGAGGGCCGTTCGACTCGCTGGCCCGGTCCGTCGACGTTCGCCGGGCCGCCTCGCCGCGGCGTCGGGGCGGCCATTCCCCCGCCGGGGTGGGGCTGTTCGTGTGGCGGCTGAAGCCCTACCGGGTGAGCCGTGCACCGGCGTACTGCATCGACCGCGCCCGTAGCCTGTACACGTTCTCGATCCTGGGCAACGACACGGCCCTGGTGACCCGCCCGGTGCCGGAACCCTCCGCCACGCACATCGCGACCGTCGACAACGTGCCCGCGTCGATCAGCAGGCGGCAGCTCGCGGACCGGCTCGCCGACCACTACGGGCCGGGCAAGAGCTTCACCGTCTGGCGCGACGGGCAGGACGAGCCCGTGCCGATGTCGGACATCGTCGTGGCGGACCTGACCGGCTGGCGCTACCGCCCCAAGCTCGGCCAGGTGGCCGTCGACCCGGTGCTCGGCCGGATCGCCTTCGGATCCCGCTCGGCACCCCGGCAAGGGGTCTGGGTCACCTACCACTACGCCTTCGGCGACGACACCGGCGGCGGTGAGTACCCGCGCGAGCGTGTCACCTCGCCCGCCGCCCGCGTCTACCGGGTGGGCCCCCGCCAGGCCCACCAGCGGATCATGGACGCGTACGAGCAGTGGCGCACCGACCGGCGGTCCGGGCACTGCGGTGCCGAGGGAATCATCGAGATCACGCACAGCGGGGCCTACCAGGAACAGCTCGACTTCGACCTCGGCCGCGGCGACCGGCTGGAACTGCGGGCCGCCGAGGGCTGCCGCCCCGTGATCCGGCTGCTCGACTGGTACAGCAACCGCCCCGACGCGCTCAACATCCGGGCGCAGGAGGGCGGACGGGAGGACGAGGGGAACGCCGACGCTCCCCGGATCGTCCTGGACGGCCTGCTGGTCACCGGACGCGGGCTCCATGTCAGCGGCCCCGTAGGCGCGGTCGAGCTGCGGCACTGCACCCTGGTGCCGGGCTGGTCGCTGGAGACGGACTGCGACCCGCACTCGCCCGAGGAGCCGAGCCTGGTCCTGGACCGGACCACCGCCTGCGTGTCCATCGACCGCAGCATCCTCGGCACCATCGAGGTGATCGGCGAGGAGGTGAGCACGGACCCCCTGCCGATCCACATCCGCGACAGCGTCCTGGACGCCACCGGCCACGACCTCCCGGCCCTGTCCGCCCCGGACTGCCGTCACGCGCACGCCGTGCTGCACGCGCACCGCACCACGGTCATCGGAGAGGTCCACACCCACGCGGTGCGGATCGCCGAGAACAGCATCTTCACCGGGCAGCTTCGGGTGGCCCGGCGCGGCATCGGCTGCCTGCGGTACTGCTACGTGCCGCCCGGCTCCCGCACCCCGCGGCGCCACCGCTGCCAGCCGGACCTCGTGGGCGCCGGACCGGCCGGGCAGGTGCGCCCGCAGCTGGCCAGTGAGCGGTACGGCACCCCGGCCTACGGGCGGCTCGCCGACGACGGGCCGTGGCAGATCCGGCGGGGCGCCGACGACGGCTCCGAGATGGGGGTCTTCCACCAGCTCTACGAACCGCAGCGCGAGGACAGCCTGCGGGCCAGGCTCGCCGAGTACACCCCGGCCGGCACGGACGCCGGGATCTTCCCCGTGACCTGACCTGACCTGACCTGACCGCCTCGACCCGGCCCTGACCGCCCGCCCCGAACTCTTCCGAACCGACGTACCTCCGAGGGGGACCCCTTCCCATGCACGCAGATCTCTCCCGCGACACCTTCCGGCCCGACCGGCACTACGCGGCGGTCCTCACCCAGCAGGGCCGCGTCCAGCTGGACGCCGACGCCAACGAGCAGGCCGCGATCCAGCTGCACCTGGCCCGGACCACCACCGCCGACCTGGTCGGGCAGCACGGCGGCCCGCGCGGCGCGACCGGATTCGAGGTGGGCTTCCTGGGCGGCAGCCGGGAGCTCGACGACCTCTCGCTCGGCGGCGGGCGTTACTACGTCGACGGGATCCTGCTGGACGCGACCCGCCCGGAACCCGGCGTACCGGCCGAGGAGGACGCCGCCGCCGACGAGGAGGCCCCGGCGACCTGGACCTACTGGGACCAGCCGGACGGATACCGGGACCCGGAGCGCCCGGGGGACCGGCTGCCCACCCAGTTCCCCTACCTCGTCTGCCTCAAGGTGTGGGAGCGCTCGGTGACCGCGGCCGAGGACCCGCTGCTGCGCGAGGTGGCGCTCGGGTCGGCGATGCCCGACACGGCGGCCAGGATCAAGACCGTCTGGCAGGTGCTGCCGCTGCCCGGTGCGCGGCTGGAGCTGGAGGACGGGGCGACCAAGGACCAGGTACGCGAGGCGTTCGCCCGCTGGTCGGCGGCGCAGGCACCGACGGCGCGGATGGCGGCGCGCAGCGAGCGCCCCGACCACGCGGACGACGACCCCTGCCTGGTGGAGCCGGACGCCCGGTACCGGGGCCCGGAGAACCAGATGTACCGCGTGGAGATCCACGAGGGCGGCGCCGCGGAGGACGCCACCTTCAAGTGGTCGCGGGAGAACGGCTCCGTGACGCTCCCGGTCGACGGGATCGACGGGACCTGGGTGGAGCTGGCCTCGCTCGGCAACGACGACAAGCTCGGCCTGAACGTCGGCGACCAGGTGGAGTTCGTGGACACCGGCCACACCAGCCGGGGCGAGCCGCTGCCGCTGCTGCGGGTCGAGGAGATCGACCTGCCGGGACGGCGGGTACGGCTCTCCGAGGAGCCGCACCCGTCGGTCGGCCGGCGCCCCGAACTCCACCCGTACCTGCGGCGCTGGGACCAGCGGGCCGGCTCCCGGCACGGGGGCGGCCCGAACCGTACGAAGCAGACCGCGGCGAAGCTGCGGGGCGGGGCGGTCCGGATCGAGGAGGGCGGCTGGCTGCCGCTGGAGGACGGTGTGTTCGTGTACTTCGAGCCGGGCCGGACGTACCGGTCCGGTGACTTCTGGACCGTTCCGGCCCGGACCGTGACGGGCGGGGTCGAGTGGCCGACGGACGCGGCCCGCCGCCCGCTGCTGCAGTCCCCGAAGGGGATCCGCGTCCACTACGCCCCGCTGGCCTGGGTGCTGGGGGAGGGGTCGGTCGCGGACCTGCGCATGACGTTCGCGCCCCTGGCCGCCGTCATTCCCGCGGCCGACGACCAGGCGCTGGCCGCGGAGGCGGAGGCCGAAGCGGAGGCCAGGGCCACGGAGAACGCCGCCGCCGGTTCGGACGGCCGGACGGCGGGGCAGGACGACGAGGGACAGCCCGAGAACTGACGCACCACCTGGGTAAAGGAGCACCACGATGGCAACGCCTCTGTCCGCCGACAGACTGCTCAAGGCCCTGCGGGACGAGGGCCTGCACGTCGTCGAGCACCGTAGCTGGCGCACGCACAACCGCAATCACAAGGGCTCGTGGGGGCCCGTGCACGGGGTGATGATCCATCACACCGTGACGTCGGGCACCCAGAGCTCCGTGGACCTCTGCTACGACGGTCATTCCAGCCTCCCGGGCCCGCTGTGCCACGGGGTGATAGCCAAGGACGGCTCGGTCCACCTGGTCGGTCACGGCCGCGCCAACCACGCCGGACTCGGCGACGACGACGTCCTGCGCGCGGTGATCAACGAAACGTCCCTGCCCGCCGACAACGAGGCCAACACCGACGGCAACCGTTCCTTCTACGGCTTCGAGTGCGTCAACCTCGGCAACGGCAAGGACCCCTGGCCCGCCGCCCAGTTGGAGGCCATCGAGAAGGCGGCTGCCGCGATCTGCCGGGCACACGGCTGGAACCAGCGCTCGGTGATCGGCCACAAGGAGTGGCAGCCGGGGAAGATCGACCCGCGCGGGTTCACGATGGACTCGATGCGCGGCAGGGTCAAGACCCGCCTCGGAGGAAAGCCGGACGGCCCGTCGAAGCCGCCCGCCCCCAAGCCCCCGGCGAAGTACGAGCCGTTCCCCGGAGCGGCGTACTTCCGGGTCGGCCGCCGCAGCGCCGTCATCACGGCGATGGGGAAGAGACTGGTGGCCGAGGGCTGCGGACGGTACGAGGTCGGCCCAGGACCGGACTGGTCCGAGGCGGACCGCACGTCGTACGCCGCGTGGCAGCGCAAGCTGGGCTACTCGGGCAGCGGCGCGGACGGCATCCCGGGCAAGGCCAGTTGGGACAAGCTCAAGGTGCCCAACGTCTGAGCCCGCGAGGTGACGCCGGTGCGGCGGCCCTCCTCGACGAGAGGGAGGACCGCCGCACCAGCCCCGGGGTCACCCCCGGCGCACCCGCCCCACGATCCTCTTGCCGAGGCGCCCGATCGAGCGCGTCGGCCGGTTCCAGGCGCGGAACGCGTCGAGGGTGCGACTGTTCCCCTCACGTTCCACGGCCTGCTCCGCCGCGGCCAGCCCCTCCGGGGACAGGGCACGCACCGCAGGGCGCAGCACCTCCTCCAGCAGCGCGGTCCGGGTCCGGGTCCAGTCGCCGCCCGCGTGCGGGTGGGCGTTCCACACGGTGAAGCAGTCCGCCACGTACGCGGGATCCGCCCGCAGCAGGGCCAGGACCGCGTCGCGGCGGGCGGCCGTGCCGTACGCCGCGATCAGGTCCTCGTCCCCGCTGTGCACGAACGCGTACAGCTCCTCCCCGGGGCGGCCGGGAGCGAGCAGCCGGTCGGCCAGCGCGCCGAAGGCGTGTTCCAGGGCCGGGGGTTCAGCCGGTTCGGCGCGGCTGCGCAGTGTCCGGGCACGGTCCGCCCAGCCGGGTTCCGCCGTCCCCGAGCGCAGGTCGCGCGCGAAGTCCAGCAGCAGCAGGCAGGCGCGTACCCGGGCGCCGATCTCCTGCGGGAAGCCGCGCAGCAGGTCGTGGGCCAGCTCGGGAGCGTCCTCGTCGCCGGCGGGGGCGCCGAGCGCGGCGTCGACCAGGTGCTGCCAGGTGCCCGCCGTCCGGTGGGCGTCGGACGTGGTCTCGCCCAGCAGCGACCGGGCCTCGCCCGCCGTCGGGGTGTGCTCGCCCCACACCAGGCCGACAGCGGTCCGCAGCACCAGCGGCTCGGTGAACGGGGACATGCCCGCCGCGCGGAGCACCGTGTGGAGGATCTCCACCCGGTCCGTGCCCCGCGCCTTCGCACCGGGCGCCTCGGCGCACATCCGCAGATGCGGCAGGGTCTGCGTCCCGGTGAACGGCAGGGCGACCCGGATCAGCAGCCGTTCCGCGTCCGCGGGGTGGTCCGGGGCGAGCCGGTCCAGCTCGCCCAGGAGCGCCGTACGCACGTCGAACTGCTCGTCCAGCAGGTCCGGCAGCGTGCGGCACGCGCCCGCCTCGGGGTCGTCCAGCAGCGCGCGGGCGAGCCGGCCCACGACGCCGGGGAGCAGCTCGGCGCAGTCGACGCCGAGCAGCCGGGCGATCCGCAGCAGTTGCACGGTCCGGGCGACGCCCCGGGGCACCCCGGCGGCGAGTTCGGCCAGCAGCTCGTCGCCGAGCTCCTCGACCAGCGCGGCCAGCGCGCGCTCCCCGGCGGGCTCCTCGAACGCCGAACGCGCGGGCGGCTCCAGGGTCACATCGCGGCCCCGCACCGCCTCCGTCACCAGCAGGGCGGCGAGCGGTGCGGTGACGGCGGCGGGGCAGCGGCCGTCGAGCGCCGTCAGCAGCCGGAGGGCCGCGGCGCACTCCTCGGACGTACGGTCGTCGGCGGGCGCGGTCAGCGCGTCGGTCAGCTGCCGGATGCCCTTCTCGTCCAGCGCGTAGGGCCGTACGGCCGCCCAGTCGGCCGCCGCGGCCCGCTCGCCGGACCCGAGCGCGATGCCCGCGCCGAGCGCCGTGACGGCGAGTGGCCCGGCGGCGAAGGGCTCGCCCGGCAGTTCGGCCGCCGCACGGAAGAGCTCGGGGGACCGGCTGCGCCAGATCCGGGCCGCGGTTCCCGCCCAGACGTCGTCCACCGTCCCGGAGGGGCGCGGGCCGGAGGCGGTGTGTACACGGAAGCGGGGATCGCGGACGTCGGGCGCGTCCTCGGGAAGCACCCCGATGACCTGGTGCGAGGTGTGTCCGGGGTGCCGGGTGTACGTGGTGAAGGTGAGCCGCTCGGCGTGTTCCCGGGGCAGTACGGCGCCGGCGAGCGTGACCCAGCGGGCCACGTCCGCGCTCTGCCGCTCCACCAGCACGACCGGTGGCGCGGACGGGTCCTCGCTCACGCGGCGCAGATCGCTGAGTACGGCGGCGAGCCACGGGCCGCGGGACACGGCGAAGTCGCCGAGGCCCTCCCGGGTGAGCCCCCGTGAGGGACCGGGCGTGGTGGACATCGCGGTCAGGGGATCGGGCAGCATGCGGTCCGGCGTCGTGGAGAGCCACCCCACGGCTCCCCACGCGGCGACCGGGAGCACCCGGCCGGGTATCGGCGTACCGGGCAGGAGATGCACGGCGTGCGCGTGGAATCCGCCCGTGCCCGTGGCGACCGTACGGCTCAGCAGATGGCTGCCGTCGGAGAGCGTGACGTAGCCGAACGCGACCGGCAGCGCCCGGAGCCGGCCGTCGGTGAGCCGCTCGGGGGTGTCCGCCGGAGCGTCGTACGCCAGGAGCGGCGCGGCCTCCGCGCGCACCGGCCCGGGTATCGCGGGGTCCACGGCGGTGAACCGGCCGGCGGACACCCCGTCCCCGGACCCCACGGAGGTGTAGTGCAACTGCGGGAGGCTCATGCGTAGGCCCTCATCGTCCCTGCCACGTGCGTCCCCGTCACGCGCACCGACCGCCGCTCGCCGCCCTGTCGGTGCGGCCCGGCCCGGCGGAGCGACGACCCCGGCGGGGAGCTTTCCGTAGTCGTGCGGGCGACGCTATCAAGCCCTGACGCCCTGTTGGGCCGCACGCGGCACGCGAAGGCCCAAAGGGCTGTCCCGCAATTCCTGGCGGGTGCGCAACGACAGCTACGGCACCTCGCCGCGTTGTCGGAACGTCCGCATACATCCAGTATTCGGACGCCCCTCCGCCTTGCGATGCACCGCATCTGACGCCGCGCACTGATCCACCACGAATTGCGGGACAGCCCTTTAGGCTGGCCGTATGACCGAGGTGACGCTTTCCGCGGGAGTGGTGGAGTACGAGGACACGGGCGGCGACGGGCCGGTGCTGGTCCTGCTCCACGGGGTGGCGATGGACGGTTCGCTCTGGCGCCACGTGGTCGCCGGGCTGCGCCCCGGTTACCGATGCGTCGTGCCCACGCTGCCGCTGGGATCCCACCGCAGGCCGATGCGCCCGGACGCCGATCTGACGGTCCTCGGGGTCGCCCACCTGGTGGCGGAGTTCCTGGAGGCGCTGGACCTCCGGGACGTCACCCTGGTGATGAGCGACTGGGGCGGGGCGCAGGCCCTCGTCGCCGAGGGCCGGGACCAGCGGATCGGCAGGCTGGTGATCACGTCCTGCGAGGCCTTCGACAACTTTCCGCCCGGCCTGCCCGGCCGCAATCTGTACGCCGCGGCCAAGCTGCCCGGCGGGCTGCGGCTCGCCTTCGCCCTGCTGAAGCTGAAGCCGATGCGCCGACTTCCCCTGACCTGGGGGTGGATGAGCAGACGGCCGGTCCCGCACGACGTGATGGACGCGTGGTTCCGGCCGCTGTGGACCTCCGCCGCGATCCGGCGGGACCTGCGGGCGTACGTGCTGGGGGTGCCGCCCAGGGACGAGCTCCTGGCGTGGGCGGAAGCGCTGCGTACGTTCGACCGCCCCGCGCTCGTCGTCTGGGCGTCCGAGGACAAGGTCATGCCGCTCGCCCACGGCCGGCGGCTCGCGGACATGCTGCCCCAGGGCGAACTCGTCGAGATCGCCGACAGTTTCACCCTCATCCCCGAGGACCAGCCGCAGCGGCTGTGCGAGGCCGTCAGGTCGTTCGTACCGCTGTCCTGAACGCAGCCGGGCCGGGTGCGGGTGGCGCGCTTTCACGCACGCACGCGCCCGGCCGGGCGATCAGCGGGTCCTCAGTCCTTCACGACCTCCGGCCGGGTGCGACCGCGCATGCCGAACCCGGCCAGCAGCGCACCGAGGCCGCAGAGGACCGCGGTGACGACCACGGCGGTGTGCACACCGTTCATGAACGCGTTTCCGGCGCCCTCGATCACGGCGGCCTTCAGCTGCGCCGGCATGTCGGCCGAAACCGGTGAAACACCCATGGCCACCGCGTCCTTGGCCTCTTCGAAGCCGGCCGCCGCGTTCGCCGGGACACCGGCGGAGGTCAGCTCACCGGTGAGGGTGGAGCCCACCTTGCCGCTGATCAGGGAGACCAGCACGGACGTGCCGAGCGCACCGCCGATCTGCAGGGAGGTGGCCTGCAGCCCGCCCGCGACGCCGCCGTCCTTCCTCGGCGCGTTGCCGACGATGGCGTCGGAGGACGCGGACATCACCATGCCGACGCCCAGACCGATGGCGAGGAACGGCGGCCACATCGCGGAGAACGCGGAATCGGCGTCCCAGGTCAGCATCCACAGGGAGGCCGCCGCCTGGAGGACCATGCCGACGGGCATGGTGACCCGCGGGCCGAAGCGCTGGGTCAGGGCGGCGCCGAGCGGTGCCGCCACCACGGTGGCCAGGCTGAACGGCAGGGTGCGGACACCGGCCTCGACCGGGGTGAAGCCACGCACGTTCTGCAGGTACAGCATCACGAAGAAGATGACACCGAGCATCACGAAGAAGTTGATCGCGGTGACGAGCGTGCCGATGGTCAGCGAGCGGTTACGGAAGAGGCGCATCGGCAGCAGCGGGTGCTCCTGGCGCGTCTCGTACCAGCAGAAGACGGCCAGCACGGCCAGGCCCGCGACGATCGATCCCAGCGTCCCGCCGGAGGTCCAGCCCCAGGTCTCCCCCTTGACCACGCCGAAGATCAGGGCGACCAGGCCGATGGAGAGCAGGAGCACACCCGGGACGTCGAAGCGGTGGTTCCCCGTGGAGTCCTTGCTCTTCGGAAGGACGAACAGGCTGAAGACCAGCGCGAAGACGCCGATGGGGGCGTTGATGTAGAAGACGGACTCCCAGTTGACGTGCTCGATGAGCAGACCGCCGACGATCGGGCCGAGGGCGGTGGAGCAGGACGCCACCATGGCCCACAGGCCCACGGCCATGCCGAACTTCTGGGGCGGGAACACCGCACGCAGGAGGCCGAGGGTGTTGGGGATCAACAGTGCGCCGAAGAGGCCCTGCACGGCACGGAAGGCGATGACGCCCTCGATGGAACCGGAGAGGGCGATCGCGACCGAGGCCAGCGTGAAGCCGACGGTGCCGACCATGTAGACGGTGTGCCGCCCGAGACGGTCGCCGAGCTTGCCGCCGAGGATGAGCAGGGCGGCCATGGCGATCAGATAGGCGTTGGTGACCCACTGCAGGTCGGCGGTGGACGCGTCGAGGTCCCGGCCGATCTCCGGGTTGGCGATCGCGACGACCGAACCGTCGAGGTTGACCATGAACAGGCCGATGGCGACGGCGATCAGCGTCAGCCAGGGATTGGTACGCCTGCTCCTGGGCGCGTCGGATGGACTGCTTTCGGGCAGGGAGGAGGTGTCCACGGTGGTGGAGGACATGCAGAAGCCTTGTCTGTGGAACGGGGGGTTACGTGCCTCGGCTACGACAACGGCGGCGCAGGCGCGGGCACATGGCGGCATCCGGCCGCTGCCGCGCCCGGAGAACCGGTAGCGGCCGTGCTCGGTGGCGGAGTCAGCCGATGGGGGAGTGCAGGTGCCGGTTCAACGAGGTCAGTGCGCCCAGGGCCGCACCGAGAGCGTCGAGCTCTCCCTCGGTGAGGAAGTGCAGCGAGCCCGCCAGGTGGGCTTCCTTGAGAGCCCGCGCCGCGGCGAGCCGCTCCCGGGCCGTGGCCGTCGGGTACAGATGGGCGACCCGCTTGTCGGCCGGGTCCTGCCTGCGCTCCAGCAGCCCACGGTCGGTGAGCTGTGAGACGAGGGCGCTGACGTTGTTCGGCTTCATCAGCAGGGCTTCGGCCGTCTCCCGGACGGTGATCCCTTCGCGCTCCTCGACGAGGAACAGCAGCGCCATCTGACCGTCAGGAAGCCGGGGATGCGGAAACTCCTGTGCGACCTTCCGCTCCAGACCCCGGTGCAGCGCAGGCAGGACCGCCACGAGCGCGGAGGCTACGCGGTCGATGTCCTGGCCGGGCGCGGTGGGGTCGGGCATGCCCCCAGCATAAGTACGGAGTGATACCTATGTCAACATACTTAAATGTGGTGTGAGCCCGACAGGGCGGCCGGGTGGTATATGTGCCCTGAAGAACCCCGAGATGCCGCGCAGGCGGTCGAGAGAAGGACCGTGGACAAGCCGACGCACCTGATCGAGTTCGAGACGATGCTGCTCGGGCGGCACCTCCATCTGAACGTGCCCCGGCGGGGCGGCGGGCACCTCGACCGCAGCGCGTACACCCTGCTGAGCCGCATCCGCATGGAAGGGCCGATGTCCATCGGCCGGCTCAGCGAGGCCTTCGGACTCGACGCCTCCACCCTGAACCGGCAGACCGCCGCCATGCTGCGCGCCGGCCTCGTCGAGCGGATCCCGGATCCGGACGGAGGCATCGCCCGCAAGTTCCGCATCACCGATGCGGGTGAACGCAGCCTCGAAGCGGAACGTACGGACAACATCAGCGGTCTGGATCGGGTCATGGCCGACTGGTCGCCCGAGGAGGTCGGCGTGTTCGCCGCCTGCCTCAGGCGCTTCAACAGCGACATCGAGAACCTCGACGGGCGTCCCTGGCCCCGGCCCTGAGCGCGGGGCGCCCGTTCGGTCACACGCGTGTCCCGCTTGTCGCACGGGTGCAACAGTTCGCCGTGTACCCGTGCCGGGCGGGCCGCTGCTCCTATGATCGAGCGGGCGTCCGGAGACTGGGGGAACAGGGACTCGTGAGACACCTATCGTCGTTGCACAGGCACGGCATTCCGGTACTGGCCCCGCTGGTGCTCCTGGTGGCCTGTTCGAGCGGGGGCGCCGGCACACCGTCCGCCGGGACCCCGGACGCTTCGGCGGCGGCAGGACCGAGCGCGGACACCGCGTCCCCGTCCCGGGTCCTCGACGCCGATCCCGCCCGGCTCCCCAGGGACCGCGAGGCCGCGCTCGACCTCATCGGCCGGGTCATCGCGGACCCCGACAGCTTCGGTCCGGGCGTGGTGAGGCGCAGCCCGTACGAAAGCGGTCCGGCCACCTGGCCGGTGCTCGGCGCCGACTGCGCCTGGCACCAGGAGAAGCCCGCGGGCAACGTCCTCGCCACGCTCACCCGGTCCTTCGAAGTGCCCGCCGCGCAGGGGAAGGGCCCCGTGCGGCTCTCCGCGGTCGTCACCGTCCACCGCACCCGCGAGGACGCGCGGTGGGAGATGGCGGAGTCGATCGAGGAGACGATGCGTTGTCCCACCCAGCAGTTGCAGGAGGGTGAGCGGATCGGCTCGATGGTCTCGGCCGCACTGCTGGGCGGGGAGAGCGGACAGACCACGTCGGAGGACGCGCTGAGCGAGTCCGGGCAGTACTCCAGCACCGCACTCGGCGGCCCGCACGCGTACGTCTGGCAGCAGGCGCAGAGCCTGCGGTTCACGGTCGCCGCGACGGGCAAGGGAGCCGAGGGGCGTACCGAGGAGGAGATCTCCGACCTGGTGGTCCAGGGGATGGCCACGATGCTGGTGCGGATCGAGTCCGCCGTCGAGAAGCAGAGCTGAGGACCCCTGATGGACGTGCTTCGGCCCACGGACCCCGCACGCATCGGCGCGCACCGGCTGCTCGGACGCCTCGGCGCGGGCGGCATGGGGGTGGTCTACCTCGGCCGGACGGACGCGGGAGCGACCGCCGCCATCAAGGTGATCCTCCCGGAGTACGCCGGGGACGAGGAGTTCCGGACCCGGTTCCGCCGCGAGGTCGAGGCCGCCCGCAAGGTGCGCAGCCCCTGGGCCGTCGCGGTCATCGACGCCGAGACCGAGGGCGAACGCCCCTGGCTGGCCACCGCGTTCGTACCGGGCCCCTCGCTCGCCGAGGCGGTCGCACGCTGCGGCCCGCTGCCTGCCCGCAGCGTGCGGGTGCTCGGGCGGCTGCTCTCCCGGGCCCTGAGTGCCGTGCACACGGTCGGACTTGTCCACCGCGACGTCAAACCCGGCAACGTCCTGCTCACCGTCGACGGGCCACGGCTCATCGACTTCGGCATCGCGCGCACCGACGACGCCACCGCGCTCACCGCCACCGGCCTCGTCGTCGGCACCCCCGGATTCCTGTCACCGGAGCAGGCCTCCGGGGACGGTACGCCGCCGGGGCCCGCGAGCGACGTGTTCTCCCTCGGGTGCCTCCTGGCCTACGCCGCGACCGGCAGGCCGCCCTTCGGCAGCGGGGCCGTGGACGCCCTGCTGTACCGCACCGTGCACGACGAACCCGACCTCGCCGGGATCGACGACACCGAGCTGCGTGCCCTGGTCGCGGGCTGCCTGGCCAAGAACCCCGCGGACCGGCCGACGGCGCGGCAGCTGGACGAGCGCATCGTCGAGGACGCCCAGCGGGGCTCGATCGACTGGCTGCCCGAGGACGTCGTACAGCTGATCGCGGACCGGTCCGCCGCGATGCTCGCCCTGCCCGACATCGAGCCCACGGTCACCGAGGAGGCCGTGTCCGCACCGTCGGGCAGACGCCGGTTCCTCGCACTGGCAGCAGGTGGCGCGGTCGTCGCTGCGGGCGGCGGCGCCTTCGCCTCATGGCGGTGGCTGCGCGACGATCCGGCCGGCAGCACCGCGGCGAAGTCCGGTGAACGGGCCTGGACCATCGGGGTGCAGGCCGATCTGTCGGGGACGCGGAGGGCGGCGGGCCGGGCCCAGGAACGCGGGGTGCGCATCGCGGTCGAGCGCTTCAACTCCCGTAAGGAAAAGCCCTTCACGCTCCAGGTCAAGGCACTCGACGACGCGGGCGATCCCGGGCGGGCGGTGAAGGCGGCCGAGGAGTTCGCCCGTGACCGCGACGTGCTCGCCGTCATCGGTCCGACCGGCGACGCGGAGGCCACTGCCGTCCTCAGTGTCTACGACGAGGCGATGCTGCCGCTGATCACGGTGTCGTCGCTGGCGATCGCCTACGCGCCCCGGTCCAAGAAGTCCTTCTTCCAGGCGGCCCCGTCGTACGCCGTCCTGTCACAGCCGATCATCAACAGGCTCGTGCTGCGGCCCGACGTCGAACGGCTCGGCGTGCTGCTCGACCGCGCCGGGGGCCAGGCGGCCTACATGAGCGGCTACGCCGTCAACCTGTTCACCGGGGACCTCACCACAGGGACCACCTGTCCGAGGGTCGTGCCGGCCGGTACACGGGATCTGGGCCCGGTCATCGCGGACATGCTCGCGCACAGGAGCGACGCCTTCTACTACGCCGGCGACGAGGCCGGAGCCGCACGTACCGCACGGGCACTCGCGGCCACCCCGTTCAAGGGACCCCGGATGGCCATGCACACGGTCATGGGCCCGGGGTTCATCAAGAACGCGGGCGACGCCGCCACAGGGTGGGAGTTCACCGCCCCGTACATCGACGCGACCGCCCCCGCCGCCAAGGTGTTCGCCACCGCGCACCGCAGGCGCTTCGGCTCCGCCCCCGCGCACTGGGCGGCCGAGGGACACGACGCGGCCGGCCTCGTCATCGCCGCCCTCACCGCCTTCCCGAAGCGTCCCGCGCGCACCGCACTCGTGGCCCGGATCGCCAGGTCGACGTACAAGGGGATCTCCCGGACGTACGCGTTCGACGAGAAGCAGAACCTGGTCGGCGGCGACGCCTATCTGTACCGGGTCGAGAACGGCCGCTACCGCTTCGTCGGGCCGGCGCCGAAGGCCGGCACCTGACATGCGGCCGCTCACCTCCGACGACCCCCGGACCATCGGCGAGTACCGCACGCTCGTCCGGCTCGGGGCGGGTGGCATGGGCGTCGTGTACCTGGCGCGTTCGCCCGGCGGCGGTCTGGCCGCCGTGAAGGTGATCCGCGCCGAACACGCCGCCGACCCACGTTTCCGCGCCCGCTTCCGGCGCGAGGCCGAAGCGGCCCGGCGGATCACCGGACCGTGGGTCGTCCCCGTGACCGGCGCGGACACCGAGGCCCGCGAACCCTGGCTGGCCACCGGGTTCGTACCGGGTCCCTCGCTCGCCGAAGCGGTCGACGCGCAGGGGCCGTTGCCGGCCGGCACCGTGCGGGCACTCGGCGTCCGGCTGGCCGGAGCGCTCGTGGCGGTGCACGCGGCAGGTCTCGTCCACCGCGACGTCAAACCGGGCAACGTGCTCCTGGCGCTCGACGGGCCGCGGCTCATCGACTTCGGCATCGCACGCCACGACGGCGCCACCGCCCTCACGGCGACCGGCGCGGTGATCGGCACCCCCGGCTATCTGGCACCCGAACAGGCGTCGGCAGGGGAGTCAGGACCGGCCGGGGACGTCTTCTCGCTCGGCTGTGTCCTCGTGTACGCGGCGACCGGGCGGCGCCCTTTCGGCCAGGGAGCGCCGGCGGGCGTACTCTTCCGGACCGTTCACGAGGACCCGGACCTGGAGGGCCTGCCGGCCGAGCTGCTGACCACGGTCACCGCCTGCCTGGCCAAATCCCCTGCGGACCGGCCCACCGCCGCACAGGCCGCGGAGCTGCTGGCAGCCCGGGGAGAGGCGGCGCTGTGGTCGGTGCCCGGGCTGTCCGCGCTGATCGCCGAACGCTCGTCCGCGGCGCTCGCCCTGCCCGGCCCCCTTCCCACGGTGCCGGACCCGGTCCCCGCCGACAAGCCGTCCCGCCGCCGTGTGCTCGTCGCCGGAGCCGCCGGGGCGGTCCTCCTGACCGGCGGCGGCACCGCCGCGTGGCTGACGGGCCGGCGCACAGGCGACTCCGGAGGCCGGTCACCGAGCTCCCGTCCCACGTACACCATCGGTCTGCACGCCGACATGAGCGGGCCCGGCAGAGCCGTCGGGCTGGCCCATCAGCGGGGCGCCCTGCTCGCCGTCGCGGCCCACAACGCCCGTACCGGCGTGGCCTTCAGGCTGGCCCTGCGCACCGAGGACGACACGGGATCCGCCGACGGTGCGCTCAGGGTCGCCGACCGGCTGTCCGAGAGGCCGGAGGTACTGGCCGTCGTCGGCCCGACCACGGACAGCACGCCCGAGGCGGTCGTCGCCCGCTACGGGGAGAGCCGCCTCGCCGCGGTCGTCGTCGCGGCCCGCTCCTCGGCCGGCGTGGGCACCTCCACCTCCCTGTGCGCGATCCGGCCGCCCGACCGTGTGCTGCCCGCCGGTCTGATCCACTACGTGGTCCACGCCAGACCCGCCGAGCGGATCCACGTCATCGAGGACGGATCCGACCCGGCGAGCAGCTGGCCGATCACGAACACGTTCCGCGAGGCCGCCCTGACCGGAACCACACTCACCGTGCACACCGTGAAGGCGGCCGGCGGCTTCGGCCCCGCCGCCCGGTCGGCCGTCTCCGCCCGCGCGGACGCGGTCGTCTTCGCGGGCGGGTCACCCGTCCGGGGCGCCCGCTGCGCCAGGGCGCTGGCCGACGCCGGATTCATTGGGACACGGCTCTCCACCGGGCCCGTCCTCGCCCCGGTCTTCCTCCGGGACGCCGGGGACGCCGGGGAGGGGTGGGTGTTCTCGGAGGCCTGGACCGACCCCACCGCCGCCCCCGCCGCCAAGGCGTTCACCACGGCCCACCGCGCCCGGTTCGACGCCCCGCCCGGCCGCTGGTCCGCCGAGGCGTACGACGCGGTCGGTCTGATCGCCCGCGCCGCCGGCACGACCAGTGCGACGGACGCGGAGCGGGGCGGGGTGGCCCAGCGGCTGTTCCTGCTGGACCACCGGGGCATCAGCCGGCGCGTGTCGTTCCACGGCACCCGCCAGGTGCGGAGCGACACGGGGATGTTCCTGTACCGGATCGAGGGCGGCCGGCCCCGCTGGCTGGGGCCGTACGCGACGGTGTGAAGCGGAGCTGCGGCGGCGCTTAAGAAAACCTCGATGGACCTGGGGTCCGGCGTGCGGCAAGGTCTCTGTGACGGCAGCGAGCGGCGGACGACGTGTTCACCCGCTCCGTCGCCCGTCACCCCCAGCCACCCCGGGCCGCAGGCCGACTTCGGCATGCCCCGGGCCGGGTCATTCGCACGTACCAGGTACAGGGAGCCGCAGCCGTGAAGGCACTCGTGAAGCACAAGGCCGAGCCGGGACTGTGGCTGATGGACGTACCGGAGCCGGAGACCGGCCCCGGGGACGTGCTGATCAAGGTGCTGCGCACCGGGATCTGCGGCACCGACCTGCACATCCGCGACTACGACGGCTGGGCGCAGCAGGCCGTGCGGACCCCGCTCGTCCTGGGTCACGAGTTCGTCGGCGAGGTCGCCGGGACCGGCGCGGACGTCGTCGACATCAAGATCGGCGACCTGGTCAGCGGCGAGGGTCACCTGGTCTGCGGGAAGTGCCGCAACTGTCTCGCCGGGCGCCGGCACCTGTGCCGCTCCACCCTGGGGCTCGGGGTCGGCCGGGACGGGGCGTTCGCCGAGTACCTGGCGCTGCCCGCGTCGAACGTCTGGGTGCACCGGGACGAGGTCGACCTCGATGTCGCCGCGATCTTCGACCCGTTCGGCAACGCCGTGCACACGGCGCTGTCCTTCCCGCTGGTCGGTGAGGACGTGCTGATCACCGGCGCGGGCCCGATCGGCATCATGGCCGCCGCCGTCGCCCGCCACGCGGGTGCCCGCAACGTCGTCATCACCGACGTCAGCGAGGCCCGGCTCGAGCTGGCCAGGAAGGTCGGGGTGAACCTCGCCCTGAACGTCGGCACGGAGACCATCGCCGACGGCCAGCGCCGGCTCGGACTGCGCGAGGGCTTCGACATCGGCCTGGAGATGTCCGGACGCCCCGAGGCCATGCGGGACATGATCGCGAACATGACGCACGGCGGCCGGATCGCGATGCTCGGACTGCCGTCCGCCGAGTTCCCCGTCGACTGGTCCCGGATCGTCACCTCGATGCTCACCGTCAAGGGCATCTACGGCCGCGAGATGTACGAGACGTGGTATGCCATGTCCGTACTCCTGGAGGGCGGGCTCGACCTCGCCCCCGTGATCACCGGCCGGTACGGCTACCGCGACTTCGAAGCCGCCTTCGACGACGCCGCGAGCGGTCTCGGCGGCAAGGTCCTGCTCGACTGGGCCGCCTGAAGCTCCTCGTACGCACCCGTATACACCTGGGAGACACCCCTCATGTTCGATTCCGTACGCGACGACCTGCGCACCACCCTCGACGAGATCCGCGACGCCGGACTCCAGAAGCCCGAGCGGGTCATCGGCACCCCGCAGTCCGCCACCGTCGCCGTCACCTCCGGAGGCCGCGCGGGTGAGGTGCTCAACTTCTGCGCCAACAACTACCTGGGCCTCGCCGACCACCCCGAGGTCGTCGCCGCCGCCCACGAGGCACTGGACCGCTGGGGCTACGGCCTGGCGTCCGTCCGCTTCATCTGCGGCACCCAGGAGGTCCACAAGGAGCTGGAGCAGCGGCTCTCCACCTTCCTCGGGCAGGAGGACACGATCCTCTACTCCTCCTGCTTCGACGCCAACGGCGGAGTCTTCGAGACGCTGCTCGGCCCCGAGGACGCGGTGATCTCCGACGCCCTCAACCATGCCTCGATCATCGACGGCATCCGCCTCTCCAAGGCGAAGCGGTACCGCTACGCCAACCGCGACATGGCCGACCTGGAACAGCAGCTCAAGGAGGCCTCCGGGGCGCGGCGCCGCCTCGTCGTCACCGACGGCGTCTTCTCCATGGACGGCTACGTCGCCCCGCTCGCCGAGATCTGCGACCTCGCCGACCGCTACGACGCCATGGTCATGGTCGACGACTCGCACGCCGTCGGCTTCGTCGGCCCCGGCGGCCGGGGCACCCCCGAGCTGCACGGCGTCATGGACCGGGTCGACATCCTCACCGGCACGCTGGGCAAGGCCCTGGGCGGCGCGTCCGGAGGTTACGTCGCCGCGCGCGCCGAGATCGTCGCGCTGCTGCGCCAGCGCTCGCGCCCGTACCTCTTCTCCAACTCGCTCGCCCCGGTCATCGCCGCCGCCTCGCTCAAGGTCGTCGACCTGCTGGAGTCCGCGGGCGACCTGCGCGAGCAGCTGAATGCCAACACCGCGCTCTTCCGCTCCCGGATGACGGAGGAGGGCTTCGACATCCTGCCCGGCGACCACGCCATCGCCCCCGTCATGATCGGGGACGCGGCGAAGGCAGGCCGGATGGCGGAGCTGCTCCTCGAGCGCGGTGTGTACGTGATCGGGTTCTCCTACCCCGTCGTCCCGCAGGGCGCCGCGCGCATCCGCGTCCAGCTCTCCGCCGCGCACTCCAGCGACGACGTCGACCGTGCCGTGGACGCGTTCGTCGACGCACGGGCCGCGCTGGAGGCGTAGGACCGGACCGGCCAGGAGGCGGGGAACCCTCTCACGACCTGGGACAATGGGCGCATGATCGATGCTCGACGGCTGCGTGTCCTGCGTGCGGTGGCCGACCACCGCACGGTGACCGCCGCGGCCGCCGCGCTGTATCTGACCCCCTCGGCGGTCTCCCAGCAGCTCGCCGCGCTGGAGCAGGAGACCGGCCACCGGCTGGTCGAGCGCGGGGCGCGGGGCGCCCGGATGACCGCAGCCGGGGAGATCCTGCTGACCCACGCCAACGCGGTCCTCGCTCAGCTGGAACGGGCGGAGGCGGAACTCGCCGACTACAGCGCGGGCGTCGCGGGGACGGTCACCGTCGCCGCGTTCGCCACGGGCATCGGACTCGTCCTCGCACCCGCGATCGCCGAGCTCCACCGCACCGCGCCGGGCATCCGGGTCCGGGTGCAGGACGCCGAGGGCGACGCGAGTGTGCCGATGGTGCTGGACCGCCAGGTCGACGTGGCGGTCGCCGTCGAATACCGGGGCGCGCCCGGCGCCGACGACCGGCGCCTGACCCGGGTGCCGCTGTACTCCGAGCCCTTCGACGCGGTGCTGCCGGTCGGTCACCGTCTCGCGGGCCAGGACCAGGTGGCCGTCGCCGATCTCGCCAAGGACACGTGGATCGGCCCGTACCCCGGCAACCCGTGCCACGACGTGGTGGTCCTGGCCTGCGAGTACGCCGGCTTCGAGCCCCTGCTGGAGCACTCGTCGGACGACTTCCACGCCGTGGTCGCCCTGGCCGGGGCGGGCGCCGGGGTGGCGCTGGTGCCCCGCTCGGCGCTGCGTGGCACGGAGCTCGGCCGGGTCGTCGTCCGGCCGGTGGAGGGCGCCGCTCCCACCCGGCGGGTCTTCGCCGCGGTACGGCAGGGCGCCGAGGGGCACCCGCTGATCAAGCCGGTCCTGGAAGCGCTGCGTGCGGCGGCCGGGCCCGTGTGACGTCCTGGGCCCGGGGTCACGCGGGCTGCAGCAGGTCCCACCGGTTGCCGTAGAGGTCCTCGAACACCGCGACGGAGCCGTACGTCTCGTGCCTCGGCTCCTCCAGGAAGCGGACCCCGGCGGCCAGCATCCGCTCGTGGTCACCCGCGAAGTCCTCCGTGTGCAGGAAGAAGCCGACCCGGCCGCCCGTCTGCGCCCCGACACTCGCGTGCTGGACGTCGTCCTTGGCGCGTGCCAGCAGCAGGCCGGTGCCCGTGGTGCCGCGCGGCCGCACGACGACCCAGCGGGAGCCGTCGTCCCGGTCCGTGTCCTCGACCAGTTCGAAGCCGAGGGCGCCGGTGTAGAAGGAGAGGGCCTCGTCGTAGTCGCGGACGACCAGCGTGACCAGGGCGATGTGGGACATGGGGATCCTCGTCCTCGGGAATGCGGCTAGTTATACGTAACACTAACGTGGGTGTGGCCGGTCCGGGGACAATGCCCGTCATGGACACGAGCGACCTCGCCGCGCTGACCGACCGCGCCCGCCGACTCGCCGGCGGCCACCGACGGATCCTCGGCATCGCGGGAGCGCCCGGCGCCGGGAAATCCACGCTGGCCGCCCGGATCGTCGCAGGGCTCGAAGGGCGCGCGGTCCTCGTCCCGATGGACGGCTTCCACCTGGCCGGGGCGGAGCTCGAACGCCTCGGCCGGGCGGGCCGCAAGGGCGCTCCCGACACCTTCGACGCCGCCGGATACGCCGCCCTGCTCCGACGCCTGCGGAACCCGGGGGAGACCTGCCCGGTGTACGCGCCCGCCTTCGACCGGGCGCTGGAGGAGCCGGTCGCCGGATCCGTGTGCGTTCCCCCGGACACGCCGCTCGTCGTGACCGAGGGCAACTACCTGCTGCTGGACGAGGGGCCCTGGGCGCCGGTGCGCGGGCTGCTGGACGAGGTGTGGTTCCTGGACGCCGATCCGGCGGCCCGGGTCAGCGGGCTCGTGGAGCGGCACGTGCGCTTCGGGAAGCCCCGCCCGCACGCCGAGCGCTGGGTCGCCGAGTCCGACGAACGCAACGCCCTGCTGGTCGAGCGGCACCGCGACCGTGCCGACCTCGTCGTACGGCGCCGCTGAGCCCGCCCGGGAACGTCCCGTATCCCGCTCGCGTCCGCCGGGGCGGGCGGGCAGGATGCTGAGTGCCGCGTCGCCCGCCCAGGAGGTCTCCCATGCCCAGCACCGATCAGCCCGTGCCCTTCACCGCCGACGACTACCGGGCCAGGATGACCCGCGCCGCCGAGTCGGCCGACGCCGCGGGCCTGGCCGGTGTCCTCGTGGCGCCGGGTCCCGACATGGTCCACCTCACCGGCTACCGGCCGACCGCGGACACCGAGCGCCTCACGCTGCTCGTCCTGCGGGCGGGCCACGACCCCGTCCTCGTCGTCCCCGCCCTGGAGGCGGCGGACGCCGAACGCGCGGCCGGTTCCCCCGCGCTCACCCTGCGGGACTGGACCGACGCCGCGAACCCGTACACCCTGACCGCCGGACTCCTCGACGCCAAGGGCCGGTTCGGGATCAGCGACAACGCCTGGGCCCTGCACCTGCTGGCCCTGCACAAGCTCCTCCCCGACACCTCCTACGCCTCGCTCACCGAGGCGCTGCCGATGCTGCGCGCCGTCAAGGACGCGGCCGAACTGGAGCGGCTCGCCGCGGCCGGGGCCGCTGCCGACGCGACGTACGAGCAGATTCTGAAGGTCCGCTTCTCCGGCCGCCGGGAGAGCGACGTGGCCGCCGATCTGGCCGCACTCCTCACGGAACACGGACACTCCCGGGTCGACTTCACGGTGGTCGGCTCCGGACCGAACGGCGCGAACCCGCACCACGAGGCGGGCGACCGCACCATCGAGCAGGGCGACATGGTGGTCCTGGACTTCGGCGGGCTGATGCACGGCTACGGGTCCGACACCTCCCGCACGGTCCACGTCGGCGAACCCACCGCCGAGGAGCAGCGGGTCCACGACGTCGTACGGGAGGCGCAGGAGGCCGGCTGCCGTGCCGTGCGGCCCGGGGCGGCCTGCCAGGAGATCGACCGGGCGGCCCGCGCCGTCATCACCGAGTTCGGCTACGGCGAACGGTTCATCCACCGCACGGGCCACGGCATCGGCGTCACCACCCATGAACCGCCCTACATGATCGAGGGCGAGGAGCAGCCGCTCGTGCCCGGGATGTGCTTCTCCGTGGAGCCGGGCATCTATCTCCCCGGCCGCTTCGGCGTCCGCATCGAGGACATCGTCACGGTCACGGAGAGCGGGGGCAGGCGGCTGAACACCACCGCCCGCGCCCTGGCGGTCGTCGAGTAGGGCCCGGCCTCAGTCCTGCGGCTGGCGGTCGCGGAACCGGTGCAGCACGTCGTAGGGATACGGCAGGACGCGGTGTGCGTCGGCCTCGTCGGTGTCCTGGCCGAACGTCATGGTGCCGAGGCACAGTTCGCTGACGCGCAGCCCCGAACGTCCCAGGAAACGCTGCTTCATGGATCCCCCTCCGTCTGTTCTCCGGCAGTCGCCGAGACCATATGAGTTGAAGTGCACACGAAGACAAGGGCGTTGTTCAGTCGTCGGCGAGCACGACGCACGATTCCGGCGGCAGGTGCAGTACTCCGTCGGCGCCGGGGGTCCCGGCCGGCTCCCACGCGGCCAGCACCCTCCCGCCACCGGCCCGGTGACGGCCGGCACCCAGCGGGATGGCGGCGGGCTTGCCGGAGAGGTTCACCGCGACCCGCAGATCGCCGCGCCGGTAGGCGATCCAGCGGGCTTCCTCGTCGTACGCCGTCCGCACCGAGGCAAGGTCCGGGTCGGAGAGGTCCGGCAGGGCGCGGCGCAGGGCGATCAGCCGGCCGTGCCAGGCGCGCAGCCTGTCGTGCGGCTCACGTTCCGGCTCGCTCCAGTCGAGGCAGGAGCGGGCCCGGGTGGCCGGGTCCTGCGGATCGGGGACGTCCTCCTCGGCCCAGCCGTGTGCGGCGAACTCCCTCCGCCTGCCGTCGCGCACGGCGCGGGCCAGTTCGGGATCGGTGTGGTCGGTGAAGAACTGCCAAGGGGTGCGGGCGCCCCACTCCTCGCCCATGAAGAGCATCGGGGTGAACGGCCCGGTGAGTACGAGCGCCGCCGCGCACGCCTGGAGTCCGGGGGAGAGCCCGGCGGCGAGCCGGTCGCCGAGGGCACGGTTCCCGATTTGGTCGTGGGTCTGGGCGTATCCGACGAAACGGTGGGCGGGCGTGCGGGTGGCGTCCACGGGACGGCCGTGCGCGCGGCCGCGGAAGCCGGAGTACGTACCGTCGTGGAAGAACGCCTTGGTCACGGTCTTGGCGAGGGCGGACAGCGGGGCGGCCGCGAAGTCGGCGTAGTAGCCCTGGGACTCGCCCGTGAGTGCGGTGTGCAGGGCGTGGTGGAAGTCGTCGTTCCACTGGGCGTGCAGCCCGATGCCGCCCTCCGTGCGGGGGGTGGTCGTACGAGGATCGCAGAGGTCGGACTCCGCGATCAGTGCGAGCGGCCGGCCGAGCTCGGAGGCGAGCGCGTCGACGGCGGTGGAGAGCTCCTCCAGGAAGGTGAGTGCCCGCCCGTCGGCCAGAGCGTGTACGGCGTCCAGTCGCAGGCCGTCCAGGCGGTAGTCCCGCAGCCAGGCGAGCGCACTGCCCAGCAGGTAGGCGCGCACCTCGTCCGAGCCGGGGGCGTCGAGGTTGACGGCCGAGCCCCAGGGGGTGTGGTGGGTGTCCGTGAAGTACGGGCCGAAGGCCGGGAGGTGGTTGCCCGAGGGCCCCAGGTGGTTGTGGACCACGTCCAAGACGACGGCGAGACCCAGCCCGTGCGCCGTGTCGACAAAGCGCTTCAACCCGTCCGGGCCGCCGTACGGCTCGTGCACCGCCCAGAGCGAGACTCCTTCGTACCCCCACCCGTGGGTTCCCGGGAAGGGGCAGACGGGCATCAGCTCCACATGGGTGATGCCGAGGTCCACGAGGTGGCCGAGCCGCGCGGCTGCGGCGTCGAAGGTGCCCGCCTCCGTGAACGTGCCGACGTGCAGCTCGTACAGCACGGCCCCGGGCAGCCCGTGGCCCGCCCAGGTGGTGTTCCAGGCGTACGCGCCGTGGTCGACGACCGCGCTCTCGCCGTCGGGCCCGTCGGGCTGGCGGCGGGAGCGCGGATCGGGCAGCACCGGGCCGTCGTCGAGGGAGAAGCCGTAGCGGTCGCCGTCCACCGCTTCGGCCTCCGCGGTCCACCAGCCCGCGCGCAGCGGGTCGCGTGCCATCGGCAGGCGCCCGCCCGCCGTGCACAGCGCGACGGACCCGGCCTCAGGGGCCCACACCTCGAACTGCATCCATCACTCCTCGTCCATGAACCGGATGCCTCGCCGGAGGCCCCATGATCGGCGGAATTCGCACGCACGGCCCCGGGACACTGGAGCGAGCCCGTAACTGGCGATTAAGGTCTGGTCCTGATCATTGCCCTACCGGGTTCTGCTCATTCGCATGGAGCCCGGGCAGTAATGCGAGGTCCCTCTTACGGCTGCTGGAGGCCGAGATGACCGTGCCGACCTTCCCACCCGGATTCCTGTGGGGCGCCTCCGCCTCCGCTTTCCAGACGGAGGGCGCCTGCGACGCCGACGGTAAAGGGCCCTCCGGCTGGGACGCCTTCGCCGCCCAGCCCGGCCGGATCAAGGACGGCACCGACACCACCCGGGGCACCGGCTTCCACGAGCACTACCGCGAGGACGTCGCCCTGCTCGCCGGACTCGGCGTGGACGCATTCCGCTTCTCCATCAGCTGGCCCCGCGTCGTGCCCGGCGGCAGCGGCTCGCTCAACCCCGCCGGACTGGACTTCTACGACCGGCTCGTCGACGAACTCTGCGCCAACGGCATCACCCCGGCTCCGACCCTCTACCACTGGGACACCCCGCTCCCGCTGGACGAGGCGGGCGGCTGGCTCAACCGGGACACCGCCTACCGCTTCGCCGAGTACGCGGGCATCGTCGCGGAACGCCTCGCCGACCGGGTGCCCATGTGGATCACCATCAACGAACCGGCCGAGGTGACGATGCTCGGCTACGCGCTCGGCGAGCACGCCCCCGGCCGCACGCTCCTCTTCGACGCGCTGCCGGCCGCCCACCACCAGCTGCTCGCCCACGGTCTGGCCGTACGGGCGCTGCGCGCCGCCGGTGCCGGCAACATCGGCATCGCGCTCTCGCACACCCCCGTCTGGACGGCGGGTGACTCCGACGAGGACCGCATGGGAGCGGAGATCTACGACACCCTGACCAACTGGCTGTTCGCCGACCCGGTCCTCACCGGCCGCTACCCCGACGAGGGCTTCGCCGCACTGATGCCCGGGCCGGTCGATGACGATCTCAAGGTCATCTCCACGCCACTCGACTGGTACGGCGTCAACTACTACAACCCGACCCTCGTCGGCGCCCCCAGGCCCGAGGCGCTCGACTCCTTCTCCGGCTACTCGATGCCCGCCGGGCTCCCCTTCGGAATCAGGGAGATCGAGGGGTACGACACCACCGACTTCGGCTGGCCCGTCGTCCCCCAGGGGCTCGCCGAGACGCTCGGTCAGCTGAGGGACCGCTTCGGCGACCGGCTGCCGCCCGTCTACATCACGGAGAACGGCTGCGCGGTCGACGAGCCCGTCGCCGACGGCCGCCGCATCGCCTTCCTGGAAGCACACCTGGAGGCGCTGCGTGCGGCGATCGACGCGGGCGTCGACGTGCGCGGCTACTTCACCTGGTCGCTGACCGACAACGTCGAATGGACCGAGGGCGCCAGCAAACGGTTCGGCCTGGTCCACATCGACTACGAGACCCTGCGGCGCACCCCCAAGGACTCCTACACCTGGTACCGCGACGTGATCCGCGCGCAGCGCACGGGCGTCGGTGCGCCCCGCCCGGAACTCACCCGAGGTGAACACGCTCCTGGGTGATGCGGTGCCCGGCCCGGGCGAGCGCGGCGGGCGGGTTCGGACTCAGCGGTCCACTGCCGTCTCCCGGTCGACGCGTGACAGCTTCTCGGGGTTGCGGACGGCATAGAGCGCGGTGATGAGGCCGCCCTCGTGGCGTATCGCCAGGACGGTGTCGATCTCGCCGCCCGTACGCACGATCAGGGCGGGGTGGCCGTTGATCTGTGCCGACTCCAAGGTCGCCGAGGTGAGCCTGCTCAGCACGGCGGCCACCGTTTCGGCACCCACGACGGGCTCCAGCGCGGCCTGCACGATCCCACCCCCGTCGGTCAGCAGCACCACGTCCGGGGCGATCATGTCGAGCAGGCGCCGCAAGTCGCCCGTTGCGACCGCCTGCTGGAACGCCACGAGCACCATGCGCGACCGAGCGGGGGAGATGACCTCGCGCGGTCGGCGCGCCGCGACGTGCGCCCGTGCGCGGTGGGCGATCTGCCGGACCGCGGTGGGGGTCTTGTCGACGGCCTGCGCGATCTCGTCGTACCCGAGATCGAAGACCTCGCGCAACACGAACACGGCCCGCTCGGTCGGTGCGAGCGTCTCCAGCACGAGCAGCATCGCCATGGAGACGCTGTCGGCGAGCTCGATGTCCTCGGCGACATCGGGCGCGGTGAGCAGGGGCTCGGGCAGCCAGGGGCCGACGTAGGTCTCCTTGCGCCGACGGAGCGTACGCAGCCGGGTCAGCGCCTGGCGCGTGGTGATGCGGACCAGGAAGGCACGCGGGTCCCGAACCGTGTCGTGGTCGATGTCCGCCCAGCGCAGCCACGTCTCCTGGAGGACGTCCTCGGCGTCCGCGGCGGACCCGAGTATCTCGTAGGCAACGGTGAACAGCAGGTTGCGATGGGCGAGGAACGCCTCGGTGGCGGGGTCCGTACCCCGGGCGTGCGGACGGTGCCCGGTCACGTCGGCCGCTTGTTCGGTGCGCTCATCCATCGTCGGCTCCTGTCCGTCACTTCTCTTGTCCGTGTCGCGCACAAGTCGCCGCTCGGCGCTGCCCCGTGACACGCGAGCTCGGTGGCCTTCGTCACAGCGCCGTGCTGTCACAGGGCCGGGCCGGACGGCGCCTCATGGGCATCAGGACGCTGCGGGAACGTTTCGCGCGGCACACGATTCCACGAGTGAGGACGTTGTGATGGAACCCCGGATGAACCTGTTCTTGAACGAGACCGGCGCGAAGATCGGCAAGCGGATCTTCGCCGTGAGCCAGTTGATCCGCGAGTCGCCGCTGCCCGAGCCCACCCAGGAGCTGGTGCAGCTGCGTGCCAGCCAGATCAACGGCTGCGGCTTCTGCGTCGACATCCACGGCAAGGACGCCGCAGCAGCCGGCGAGACCGCGGCCCGGCTGAACCTGGTCGCCACCTGGCGTCACTCCACCGTGTTCACCGAGGCTGAACGGGCCGCGCTGGCCCTCACCGAGGAGGGCACCCGCATCATCGACAGCCACGAGGGCGTCTCCGACGAGACCTGGGCCCAGGTCCGCAAGCACTACGACGACGACCAGACCATCGCACTGGTCTCCCTGATCGCCATGATCAACGCGACCAACCGGCTCGGCGTCATCCTCAACAACCAGGGCGGCGCCTACGAGCCCGGCAATCTCGCCACCATCGCAGGCTGATCACCCTGGTTGCCGGCGGGCCGGCCCTCGATCGTTCGATTCGGGCCGGCTCGCCGGCGAGGCCGCCTCACTCGTGTTCCCTCCCGGGCACGTGGTCGCGCGCACCGTCGCCGATGTGGTGATCGACGGGGGCGGCGGCCCGGATCCCGCCGGGCGCTCGACGCCACACGTCCTCCGCTCCACGGACGGCACACTCTCGTGTACGGGGCGAGTGAGGCCGACCACCGCAAGGACGTCGAGAACTCCGACGCCGAGGGTCACAGCCCGTCAGGACCGGTCACCGGGGGACGCGGTGGCTTGCCGGGCGCCGATGGACGGGACTGGGGGCCTGGTGTCCGAGCCGGAACCGCCGGGCCGTTCACGGCTGGTCCCACACCATGTCGAACGCGCGCTCGAAGTTGACGTAACCCAGGCGCGCGAACGCCTCGGCCATCGGCACGTTGCCGAGATCCGTCGCGGCCCGGACGCGGTCCACGCCCTGAGCCGCCAGCACCCGGGTGCCCTCCGCGAGGATGTCGTCGATGTAGCCGTTGCCGCGGTGCTCGGGCAGCACGCCGATGTACGCGATCACAGGGTGGTAGTTGTTGCGGGCCGGAATGACGAACCCCACCGGCTCACCGCCGGGAAGCTGCGCGATGCGCCACCACTCCTGAGGGGTCTTCAGGTGCGCGAACTCCTCGTCGTAGTGCTTCTCCGCCGCCTCACGGGCGCTCAGGCCGCTCGCCAGATGCGCCTGGCCGTGTGCGTCGAGGGTGCCCTCCAGCACCGGGGCCATCAGCGCCACGAGGTCCTCGCGCCCGGTGACCTGGCGGAACACCAGCCGGCCGGTGTCCTCGGGCACGGCTGTGCCCGCACGCCACTCGAGGCGCAGCCGTTCGACCAGCATCCGGGCGCCGCTCGCCTCCATGACCCGTATCCGCGCCTCGACGACATCGCGCGCCGCCGGGTCCTCACGCCAGTCGGGCGGGATGTACCGCCCGTACTCGGGTCGGGCGGAACCGGCCGGGACGACGGCGGCCGTCGCGGTCTCGAGCAGGCGCAGCCCGGTCTCGCCGCGTTCCGGCTCCGGCAGGGTGTCGTCCAGGTCGAAGAAGTCCAGGAACTGGGGGGCGCCTCCGTCCTGACCGGTCCACCAGGAGAGCCGGCCCACCACCCGGTCGCCGCGCAGGGCCACCCACATCCACTCGGGGCGGCGGCGGCCGGTGGCGAGGTCGTCGGCCAGCTCGTGGTCCAGGACGTAGGAAAGACGGCAGAAGAGACCGAGCTCGTCCGCTCCGCTGAGCGGGCGGATGGTCGGTTCCGATGGTGCAGGGGTCACATAGTCTCCTCGGGAGGGTGCCGCGGCCGGTGGGCGGCGGCGTGCGACCCTAACAACCTCCGCCCCCGGCCGTACGGTGATTACCCGCTGCGGCCCAGGTCGGAGCACCCGGAATCGGGCATCGTCTGGACACCCCGGGCGTCTCGGACCGACAATCGGTTCTGTGACGTCCTCCTTCGAGTTCCACACGTATCCCGCGCGGCTGTCGGACGCCGAGCGCGACCGTGTCCTCGGTGTGCTCAGAGACGGCGCAGCGCAGGGGCAGCTCTCCCACGACACCTTCCTGCGACGCATGGAAGTGGCCCTGACCGCCCGGCGTTCCGAGGAACTGAAAGCGCTCACCTCGGACCTGGAGTCGGGCGGGCGCTGGTCCCGTGGCCTGTTCCGCGCGGTGGGCGGGGTCTCCGCCTTTCCGGCCCGGCTGCGCAGGGCCTGGCAGTCCGAGCGGCTGCCCAGACTCCTGCTGCCGATGCCCGGCCCGCACCCGCTGCGCATCGGCCGCGACCCGGGGAACGGACTCCGGCTCAGCCACGAGACGGTGTCGCGGCTGCACGCCGAACTGACCGCGCACGGCAGCCGATGGATCCTGCGCGACCTGGGCTCGACGAACGGCACGTGCGTCAACGGGCAGCGGGTCGTCGGCTCGGTCGTGGTGCGCGACGGCGACCAGGTGAGCTTCGGCCGGACGACCTTCCGGCTCGCCGCGTCCCTCCCCGTCCCTCCGGCCTGAGAACCGGGCACCTCCCGCACCCACCCGGGTACGCCGTACGGGGCCGGTCCGGTGGACCGGGCCCGACGAGCACGCCGCCGAGCCCCAGCGTCCCGGCCAGGTACTCGGCGAGGTAGGGCAGGGCGGCGAAGACGCCCACGTGACGGCGAACCGGGTGGTGATTCACCCACCGGGTGAAGTTTGGCAAGGCTGCCCTTATAGGCTCGTGCCGCCAGGTCCGCCGCGTGGCGACCCAGGAATCTCCCATGCACCTCTGAAGGACACCTCATGCGCCCGACCACCCGCCGTCTCCTCGCGGCACTCGCCCTCACCCCCCTGCTGGCCGGCTGCTTCGCGCCGAGCCGGAGCGAGGGCGGAGCAGCCGGGGACGGAACAGCCGACTCCGGTGGCCGGCTTCGGGTGGCTCTCGCGGTGCCGCCGGTGAAGGCGCTCTCGCCGTACAGCAACGACGCCACCGTGCTCAGCAAGCTGGCGGTCGCCGAGGGCCTCACCGCTCTCGACGACAAGGGCGTGCCGGCGCCCGCGCTCGCGACCTCCTGGAAGCGTGACTCCGCCACCGCCTGGACCTTCGAACTGCGCAAGGCCACCTTCCAGGACGGCACCCCGGTCACCGCCCAGGCCGTCGTCACCGCCCTCGCGCACGCGAACCGGGCGACCCCCAGGCCCCGCGTCCTCAGCGACGTCGACCTCACCGCGCGTGCCGTCGACACCGACACCGTCACTCTGACCACGAAGAGCGCCGACCCCGTCCTGCCGCTCCGGCTCGCCAGCCCCGCCCTCGCCGTCCTCTCCGCGAAGGCGTATGCGGAGGACGGCACCGCCAGCCCGGTCGGCACCGGCACCGGTCCGTTCCGTATCACCCGCCTCACCGGTAAGACGAAGGCGACCCTCGACCGGTACGACGGCTACTGGGGCGGCGAGGCCACGTCCGCCGGCATCGACGTGACGTGGATCGCCGACGGCACCACCCGCGCCAACGCGCTGCGCGCCGGAGACGTCGACATCGCCGAGTGGATACCCACCGCGCAGGCGAAGCTCCTGGACGAGGGGACCCGGTACGAGGTGCCCTCCGTGCGCACCGACAGCCTGGTCCTGAACTCCGGGAGCGGCCTGTTCACCGACCCCGCGCTGCGCGCGGCGGCCCGCGGAGCCGTGAACGGCTCCGCCCTCGTCGATTCCGTATTCGGCGGTTACGCGGACCCGGCCCAGGGCCTGTTCGGGCCCGCCGTCCCCTGGGCCGCCGACCAGCGCGTCGCGGTGACCGGCCGCGCCGAGGCCGCGGCGCCCGCACAGGTGAAGGCGGAGACCGCGGGCCGGACGCTGCGCCTGGCCACGTACACCAACCGCGCCGAACTGCCCGAGGCGGCGACCGTCCTCCAGCAGCAACTGGAGAAGGCCGGGTTCACGGTGAAGCAGGACATCCGCGAGTACACGCAGATGGAGGCCGACCTGCTCGCCGGGAAGTACGACGCCCTCGTCTTCTCCCGGGTGACGCTCCTGGACACCGGTGACGCCGTCGCGTACCTCGCCAGCGACTTCACCGGCAACGGCGTCTACAACATCGCCGGCCTCAAGGACCCGGCTGTCGACCGGGCCGTCCGGGCCGCCGCCGAGGAGAGCGACCCGACGAAGCGCCGGCAGAAGATCATGCGGGCGGAGGCCGAGATCCTGCGCACCGACGCGGTGGTCCCGCTCGTCCACGAGAAGGCCGTCCAGGGCATCGCCGCCGGCGTGGAGGGCGTGACCCTCGACCCGCGCGAGCGCGCCCTGATCACCCTCGACACCCACCGCGCGTAGTCGGGATGAGCACCGCTCGAAGCACCGTGGCCGCCCGCACCCTCTGGTGGGCGGGCGTGGGCCGTGTGACGGCCGGCCTCGCGCTGCTGACCGTCGTGGCCCTGCTGCCCTGGCTGTCCCGGACCGACCCCGCGCGGACCGTGCTGCGCGCCCGGTCCGCCGACCAGGACCCCACCCCAGCCGCACTGGCCGCCGTACGGGCCGAACTCGGCCTGGAGCAGGGGCCCTTCCCTCACCTCGTGGACTGGCTGGGCGGCCTGCCGCGCGGTGACGCCGGCACCTCCTGGGTGTCGGGCGAACCCGTCCTGCCCCAGGTCACGGCCGCGTTCGGGGTCTCCGTCACGCTCATGGCGGGGGCACTCCTCGTCACCTTCCTGGTGGCCGCAGCGATCTGCGCCCGCACCGTCCACCGCGGAGCGCGGCAACGGCTGCGGCGGGACAGCGCGGGTACCGGGGCCGCGGTGCTGGCCGCGCTGCCCAAGTTCCTGCTCGCCTCCCTGCTCGCCCTGACGGGCGGGGTCTGGCTGGGCTGGTTCCCGTCGGGCGGCTGGGACGGCCCGGCTTCGATGGTGCTGCCCGCCCTCGCGCTCGGCGTGCCGTCCGGCGCGATGATCGGCGGGCTGCTCGACCAGGCGTTGCCCGCCGCCTTCCACGAACCGTGGACCCGCACCTGGAAGGCCGTCGGCTTCCCGCCGGGCCACACCGCCCGGCACGCGCTGCGCCGCGCCCTGCCCGGTGTCCTGCCGCAGCTCCTGCCGACCGTGGTCGCCCTCGTCGGTGGCGCGGTCGCCGTGGAGCGGATCTTCAACATCCCCGGGCTGGGCCGGCTCGCCCTCGACGCCGCCGTCGCCCAGGACCTGCCGCTGCTCCAGACCGCGACGCTCGCGCTCGTCCTGCTCGGCACGACCGCCGGCCTCCTCGTGCAGGCCGTGCGCCGCGCGCTCCTCGGCCGTCCCCTGCGCGACGGCGCCCTTCCGGCCCTCGCGCGCCCCAGCCTGCCGACCGGGCGCGCCCGCCATCTCGTGGCCGCCGGCTGCGCCTTCGCCCTCCTCGCCCTCGTCGTGGCCGGGCTGCTGCGCGACCCCCTGTACGTCGACACGGCGGCCCGCCTGCACCCTCCCTCGCCGGCCTACCCCCTGGGCACCGACTCGCTGGGCCGAGACCTGTTGGCTCGCCTGGGCCACGGCGCCCTGCGGACGGCGGGCGTGGCGTTCGCCGTGACGGCGGTCAGCGCCCTGACGGGCTTCCTCCTCGGCCTCCTGCCCCGCCTCAGCGTGGGTCTGACCGACATCGTCGCGACGATGCCCGCAGTCCTCGCGGGGCTTCTGGTGACGGCGGCGACCGGGCCCTCGGTGTGGGGCGCCGCCTGCGCGGTGTGCGTGGTCGGCTGGACCCCGTACGCAGCCCAGACCGCCGCCCTGCTCGAACAGGAACGGGCGAGCGGCCACATCGCCGCCGCGGTCTCCCTCGGCGCGGGACGGCTCCACCTCCTGCGCCGTCATCTGCTGCCCGCACTCGCCGGCCCTCTCGTACGCAACGCGCTGTTGCGCCTGCCCACCACCGTGCTCGTCCTGGCCTCACTTGGATTCCTCGGCCTCGGGGAGCAGCCGCCCACCCCGGAGTGGGGCCGTCTGCTGTCCGAGAACCAGCTGTACGCCGAACTCGCCCCCTGGGTCGTCCTGGCGCCGGCCGGTGCGCTGATCCTGCTCTCCGTGCTCGCGGTCACCGCTCCGGCGGGAGTACGCAATCGCACCGGTCCGTGACGCCGGGCGGGCCGTCCCCGGGTTCGGTGTCGACGCGCTCGTCGTTCACACGAGGCGCCTCAGCCCGCCGTCGACCGCCCGCGTGAGCAGCGCCACCGGCCGGTCGGCGAAGAGCCGCGCCACGCTGACCACGGGTCCCGTGAACTCCCGTCCAGGCGTCAGGAGATCGGTCCACGGGCCCTCGTCCGGCAGCGTCAGCGACGTAGCGCGCCAGCCGCCCTCCTCGTCGAGCCGCAGTGCCAGCCGGGTCACCGCCGTGACCACCTCGCCGGACCGGCAGAACGCCAGGCAGTGCGTGGCCGCGGGGCCCCGGGCCGCCAGCGGGGCGTAGGTGCCCGACTCGTCGAAGAGCTCCGGGCGCTCCCGGCGCAGGCGCAGCGTGGCCGTGGTCAGCGCGGTCTTCTCGTCGCCCCCGGCGGGCCGGGTGAACGGACGCCGGTTGTCCGGGTCGACCAGCGCGATGTACTCCCGCTCGGTGCCCTGATACAGATCGGGCACGCCCGGCATCGTCAGGTGCACGAGCGCGGCACCCAGCACATTGGCCCGTACGAAGGGGGCGAGCGTGTCCGCGAACCGGTTCATCATCTCCCGTGCCTCACCCGTCTCGCTGCCCGGGCCCGCCGCCACGAAGTCGGTCACGGCCCGCTCGTACGCCGGGTCCGGCTCGGTCCAGCTGGTGAACAGGCCCGCCTCGCGCACGGACTTCAGCAGTGCCGGCTCCAGCCTGCCCGCCATCTCACCGGCGGGCAGGCCCGCGCAGCCGTACGCCGACTGCCAGGCCTGCCAGGCCAGCTGAGGGTCCGGGGCCGGTACGGACGCCGCCCTGGAGAGCCGCGCCACCAGCGAGGACCACCGCTCGGGGCACTCGGACAGGACCGCGATCCGGGCCCGGACGTCCCCGCTGCGCTTGGTGTCGTGGGTGGTCAGCACCGTGCCGGTCGCCGGCCAGTCCCGAGCGATCCGGGCGCAGAACGCGTGGAACTCCTCGGGGCTCACCGCCGGCCGGCCCGGGTCTCCACCCACCTCGGTCGCCGAGATCAGCGGGACGTAGCGGTAGAACGCCGTGTCCTCGACCGACTTGGCGTGCAGAGCGGACGCCGTCTGCGCGAACCGGGCGCAGAAGGCGGCGTGTTCGGGTCCGTCGCCGAGGCGGCCCAGTGCCAGATCCCGTACGACGTCGACGGCCTCGGCCTCCTGGGGGACCGAGAACACCGCTTTGGCGTCCCGCACCGCCTCGGCCGGCAGCGCCGACCCGGCGATCTCCGTGAGCGGGCCGCCCGCCGTCACGTACGGCCGGTAGACGGGCACCCGCACCAGCAACTCGCGCACCGCCGTGTGGAGGGCCCACGGCGCGTGGTCGTGCAGTGCGGCGTCCCCCGCACACGCCTCGACGGCGAGGCGCGTCAGCCACTCCGTCTCGGCGGCCAGCTCATGGGTGACCACGCGGTACGCCGCACGCCGCACGGTCGCCGTCCAGTAGCCCCCGCGGTCCCCGGGAGGCCCCGCGAAGTCCCGGTAACGGCCGAGCAGGTCCGCCGCGCCCATCGGATCGGTGAACAGGCCGTCGATCCGGTGCAGCGCGTCGTACCCGGTCGTCCCGGCGACCGCCCAGCCGGCCGGCAGGGACTCGGAACCGGTGAGGATCTTCTCCACCACCGTCCACCGCCCGCCGGCCGCGTCGCCGAGCCGTCCGAGATACGCGGCCGGGTCGGCCAGCCCGTCGGGGTGGTCGACGCGCAGCCCGTCGACGACTCCGTCGCGGACCAGTTCGAGAATCTTGCCGTGGGTGTCCGCGAAGACCTCGGGGTGTTCCACCCGGACACCGATCAGGTCGGAGATGGTGAAGAACCGCCGGTAGTTCAGCTCCGTCCTGGCCAGCCGCCACCAGGCGAGGCGGTAGTGCTGGGCGGCCAGCAGCTCCGGCAGCGGGAGGTCCGCCGTGCCCTCGCGCAGGGGGAACTCCAGATCGCCGTAGCGGAGCACGGGTGTGCCGTCCTCCCTGGTGCCCGGCTCGAAGCTGCCGCTCTCCTCGCCGGCCCGGCCCGCCAGCACGGGCAGCAGCACCTTCCCGCCGCCCGCCGACCAGTCGATGTCGAACCAGCGGGCGTACGGGGAGTCCGGGCCCTCGCGCAGCACCTCCCACAGGGGCAGGTTGTGCCGGGGCGCGGCGGCCATGTGGTTCGGCACGATGTCCAGGACGATCCTGAGGCCGTGGGCGCGTGCCGTACCGGACAGCGCCCTCAGGCCCTCCTCGCCTCCGAACTCGGCCCGCACCGTGTGGTGGTCGACGACGTCGTAGCCGTGCCCCGAACCGGGCACCGCCTCCAGGACGGGCGACAGATGCAGATGGGAGACGCCGAGCTCGGCGAGATACGGCACGGCGTCCGCGGCCGCGGCGAACGGGAAGTCCGGCTGGAGCTGAAGCCGGTACGTGGCGGTGGGCGTCATGGAACCGTACGTACCCAGCCGGGCGGCTCTCTCCCACCTTCTCCGCCACCGGGCACCGACCGGGCGGCGCCCGCCCGGTGCCCGTCACCCCATCGGCCCAAGACCGGTCCGGCACATGGTGGGCGGTCTAGACCGGACGCTTGAGCACCGTCAGACTCCGCCCGACCAGGGTCACCCGCTCGCCCGCCGACACCCTGGGTCCCGCACCCGGCGGCACCCCGTCCGGGATCGCGGTGTCCACGATGACCTGCCACCGCTTGCCGTGGTTCATCGGGACGGCGAATTCCAGGGTCTCGGCGCCCGCGTTGAACATCAGCAGGAACGAGTCGTCGGAGATCCGCTCCCCGCGCGGCCCCGGCTCGGAGATCGCGTGGCCGTTCAGGAAGACCGTCATGGCCTTGGCGTGCGCCGCCTGCCAGTCCCGCTGGGTCATCTCGTCCCCGCGCGGGGTGAACCACGCGATGTCGGACAGCTCGTCGTGCGTGCCCTCGACCGGGCGCCCGTGGAAGAAGCGCCGGCGTCGGAAGACCGGGTGGTCCCGGCGCAGCCAGACCATGGCCCGGGTGAACTCCAGCAGGCCGGCGTCCGTGCCGCCGCCGTCCTCGGCGGCTGCCGGGTCGGGCCAGTGGACCCAGGAGAGCTCGTTGTCCTGGCAGTAGCCGTTGTTGTTGCCCCGCTGGGTCCGCGCGAACTCGTCGCCGTGACTCAGCATGGGCACGCCCTGGGAGAGCATCAGCGTGGCGATGAAGTTGCGCATCTGACGACTGCGCAGCTCCAGGACCTCCTTGTCCTCGGTGTCGCCCTCCGCCCCGCAGTTCCAGGAGCGGTTGTGGCTCTCGCCGTCCCGGTTGCCCTCCCCGTTGGCGTCGTTGCGCTTGTCGTTGTACGAGACCAGGTCGTGCAGCGTGAAACCGTCGTGGCAGGTGGTGAAGTTGATCGAGGCCAACGGGCGCCTGCCGTCGTCCTGGTAGAGGTCCGATGAGCCGGTGAGCCGTCCGGCGAACTCCGCGAGCGTCCGGGGCTCGCCCCGCCACAGGTCCCGCACCGTGTCCCGGTACTTGCCGTTCCACTCGGTCCACAGCGGCGGGAAGTTCCCCACCTGGTAGCCGCCCTCGCCCACGTCCCACGGCTCGGCGATCAGCTTCACCTGGCTGACGACCGGGTCCTGCTGCACCAGGTCGAAGAACGACGACAGCCGGTCCACCTCGTGGAACTGGCGTGCGAGCGTCGCCGCGAGGTCGAAGCGGAAACCGTCCACGTGCATCTCGGTCACCCAGTACCGCAGCGAGTCCATGATCAGCTGCAGGACGTGCGGGGACCGCATCAGCAGCGAGTTCCCGGTGCCCGTGGTGTCCATGTAGTACTTCTGGTCGTCGGCCAGGCGGTAGTACGAAGCGTTGTCCAGGCCCCGGAACGAGAGCGTCGGACCGAGGTGGTTGCCCTCCGCCGTGTGGTTGTAGACCACGTCGAGGATCACCTCGATGCCCGCCTGGTGCAGTGCCTTCACCGCCTGCTTGAACTCCAGCACCTGCTCGCCGCGGTCACCCCAGGAGGCATAGGCGTTGTGCGGGGCGAAGAAGCCGATGGTGTTGTAGCCCCAGTAGTTGGCGAGCCCCGCGTCGGCGAGGCGGTGGTCCTGGACGAACTGGTGCACCGGCATCAGCTCGATCGCCGTGACACCCAGCTCCGTCAGATGGGCGATGATCGCGGGGTGTGCGAGTCCCGCGTAGGTGCCGCGCAGCTCTTCCGGCAGACCCGGGTGAAGCATGGTCAGGCCCTTCACATGGGCCTCGTAGATCACCGTGCGGTGGTAATCGGTCCGCGGGCGGCGGTCGTCCCCCCAGTCGAAGTACGGGTTGACCACGACCGAGCTCATCGTGTGCGGCGCCGAGTCGAGGTCGTTGCGCTCGTCCGGCTTGCCGAACGGATAGCCGTACACCGCCTCGCCCCACTGGATCTTCCCCGAGATCGCACGTGCGTACGGATCGAGGAGCAGCTTCGCCGAATTGCAGCGCTGCCCGCGCTGTGGTTCGTAGGGCCCGTGCACCCGGAAGCCGTAGCGCTGCCCCGGCATCACCCCGGGCAGATAGGCGTGACGGACGAAGGCGTCGGTCTCGCGGAGCTCCACCGCCGTTTCTGAACCGTCGTCGTGCAGCAGGCACAACTCGATTCGGTCGGCGGCCTCCGAGAAGACCGCGAAGTTGGTTCCGGCGCCGTCGTACGTGGCGCCCAGGGGATACGCGTGTCCCGGCCAGACCTGCATAGATAGGACTCTTCCACTTCTGATCCGGGTGCTGGGGGTTTTCGCCCCGATACTCCCCGAAAGGCGGCCCTGTACCTAGTAGGTCGGCCGGTGCGGCCGGGTTCCGTCGCGGGATCCCGCCGGGCCGGTCAACCCGGTACACCTCGGTGTCGCCCGGACAGGGGGTGCGGACCGCCGTTCAGCTCCTCCGTCCGGTATGCGGCGTGCGAGAGGGGCGCAATCACTATGAACCATCTCACTCCGCCTGATCTCGCCGCAAGGAACAGGCGCACTGCGCAGGGGAGTTGAGTGAGGAGCCTGTGCATCCTGCTGCATCGGCTCCCGCTACCGGAGTACCCTTCCTTGATCGTTGGTGGGGGAGTGGAAGGCGGTACACGGGTGAGCTCGGGAGGGTTCGAGCTGCCCCCAGGTGACACGGGTCACGAGGGGGAATCGACCGATGCCCCGCCAGGCGCTGTCTCCCTCGCACAGCCCATGGAGATCGGTGCTGAGCTGGACTGGGGAGCGGACGCCTGGAACGAGGTGCGCACACGCGCCCAGCGGGCCGGGCGGGCGTACATCTGGCTGAATCTGGTGGAGCAGCGGCTGCGCGCCGTGGTCTCCGCCGTGATCCGGCCGATCTACGAGCCGGTGCACGGCGAGGACTGGGTGGTGGCCGCCGCGGGACCCGCGGGGCAGGAGTGGGTGCAGCGCGCCGTGGCGGTCCGGGAGGTCTCGCGCCGCAAGGGCTATCTGCTCGATCCGGCCGACGACAACGTCCTGAGCTTCCTCACGCTGCCGCAGCTGCGTGAACTGATGGTCCAGCACTGGCCTTGTTTCGAGCCGTACTTCGACGACCGCCGTGAGGTGGAGCTCGCGCTGGACGAGCTGGAG
Organism: Streptomyces sp. NPDC005794; assembly: GCF_042871445.1. NCBI lineage: Bacteria > Bacillati > Actinomycetota > Actinomycetes > Kitasatosporales > Streptomycetaceae > Streptomyces > Streptomyces sp. NPDC005794. Next base: position 8,827 of record NZ_JBIAIN010000024.1, on the reverse strand, counting down.
GTGGCGCGCAACGTCGTCTCCCGCAACCGTGCGCTGAACGAGGCGGTCCTGGCGCAGGCCGAACGCGCCTCGGCGCGGCTCCTGGAGATCCTCGGCAGCGGTGCCGCGGTCCCCTCCGCGGACCGCCTGCCCGTCGACGCCGTGGAGGAACTGGTCGGCGACCGCTACGCCGACGTGGTCTCCGTCCACCCGGACCGGGTGCGGCTGCAGCGCCAGCTGCCCGCCGAGAACCTGTTCGGCAGCGCCCGCCGGCTGGACGCGATCGGTATAGGGCTCAATCTCCTCACGCAGAACTTCTCGGGACGCAGGCTGGTCCGCCTCGCCGAGTCGGGCTGCCGGGTCAGGCTGCTGTTCATCAACCCGGCGAGCAGTGCGGTGAAGCGCCGGGAGCGCGAACTGGGCCTCAAGAAGGGCGAACTGAGCCGTTCCGTCGAGATGAACATCCTCCATATGCGCCGGGTCCGCTCCAAGCTCCGCGACCCGGACGCCTTCCAGATCCATGTCTTCGACGAGACGCCGCGCTTCACCGCCTATCTGGTGGACGGCGACGGGCCCGACGCCGTCGGGGTCGTCCAGCCGTATCTGCGGCGCGCACGTGGCATGGAGGCGCCCGTACTGGTGCTGCGCGGCGGGGGGCGTGCGGTGGTCAGGGCGGGGCAGGACAGTGAGCACGGCCTCTTCGAGACGTACCGCGAGGAGTTCGAGTCGGTGTGGACGGACTCCAGACCCGTCTCCTGACGCCCCTGCGGGCGTTGTCAGTGGTGCGTGCGAGGGTGGTCATCACTGGGGGGAAAGCACCACAGAAGGAGGTACGGGGATGAGCTGGATCAGCGGGCCGTTGCTGGCGTTCGATCTGGAGACCACGGGCACGGATGTCGAGACCGACCGCGTCGTGACTGCGGCGGTCGTCCGGCTGGAAGCGGACGGATCCGTGTCGCAGGAGCGGACCTGGCTGCTGGATCCCGGGGTGGCCATACCCGAACAGGCGTCGGCGATCCATGGAATCTCCACGGAACGCGCCCGCGAGCACGGGGAGCCGGCCGCGTCCGCGATCGAGGAGATCACCCGGACCGTCGCCGACGGGCTGCGGTCGGGGACGCCTCTGGTGGTGATGAACGCACGCTACGACCTGTCGCTGCTCGACCGTGAGTGCCGTCGGTACGGGGTCGAGTCGGTCAGCGAGCGGCTGGGCGGCACGCCTTCACCCGTCATCGACCCGCTGGTGATCGACAAGCACGTCGACAAGTACCGGAAGGGGAAGCGGGCCCTTCACGCGCTGTGCGCCCACTACGGGGTGTCGCTCGACGACGCGCACGACGCGAGGGCGGACGCCGTGGCCGCTGCCCGGGTGGTGCGGCGTATGGGGGAGAAGCACCAGCTCGTCGGCGTGATGCCGTTGGAGGATTTGCACGGTCTTCAGGTGCACGCGGCGGCCGAACAGTCGCTCTCCCTGCAGGCCTATCTGCGGCGCACCGCGGATCCGGCGGCCGTCGTCGAACCGGCCTGGCCGCTCATCCCCCGGAAGCGGGAGCCGCAGGCGGGAGAAAACGCTCCGGGGCTGTCAGTTCGGAGCCGGTGAAACCGTCTCGTCGGCCTCGATGTCGAAGTCGATCTGCTCTCCGTCGACCGAGGTGACGACGACCGACACGCCCAGGGTGCTGCCGTCCTCGGCCGTGAGCGTGCAACGGGTGGTGCCGACCTTCCCGACGAGGTCAGGGGGCCTGTGGCCATGGGACCACGGCAGTACGGCGCCGTCCGTTCCTCCGGATGATCAGGACATGCGCCGGAAGCATACGCGGCACAGCGGCGGGAGACGGTCCTGCCCGCGCCGTGCGAGTACTCCGACGTTCAGAACGGGTACCAGCGCACCTCGGGGTCGTCCTCGCGCAGTGATGCCACCCTGCGCCGGAACTCCGCCAGCGCCTGGGGGTTGGCCGGAGCGTGCTGGGAGACCCAGGCGCAGCTCGCCGTCTCGCGGGCGCCGCGCAGCACCGCGCACCCTGCCCAGGCGCGTACGTCCCATCCGTACGCTTCCGTGAACGCGTCGTAGGCCTGGGCGGACAGGCCGTACCGGTCGCGGGAGAGGGCGAGGACCACGAGGTCGTGCTCACGCAGGTCGGCGGAGAAGGTCTCCAGATCGACCAGCACCGGCCCGTCCGGGCCGACGTGGACATTACGGGGGAGCGCGTCGCCGTGGAGGGGCCCCGGGGGCAGATGCGGGGCGAGGGCCGCCGCGGCCTTCGCGAAGCCGTCGCGCCGGCCGCGCAGATAGTCGGCGTCGGCCGGATCGATCGCCTCGCCCGCGAGCCGCAGCCAGCGCTCGACGCCGCCGAGCAGCTCACGGCGCGGCAGCGTGAAGCTCTCCGGGGCGGGCAGCGCGTGCACCTGGGTGAGCAGCGGGGCCAGATCGCGCGGTTCGGACGGGCGCACGGCGTCGGGCAGCCGGTGCCACACGGTCACCGGGTGGCCCCTCACCAGGCGGGCCGTGGGCTCGGCGGCCCGCACGGCGGGTACGCCCGAGTCGGCGAGCCACAGGGCGACGGCCACCTCGCGCTCGGCCCGCTCCCGGAGCTCCGGGTGGTGCGTGGCGTCCCGGCCGACCTTGACCACCAGGTCGCCCAGGGCGAACACCGCGTTCTCACCCAGTGCGAGGAGCTCCGCGCCGGCGGGCAGTCCGGCGGCAGTCAGTACCTCGCGCGCACGCATGTCGTCCATGGCTTGATTTTCTCATCCTCGCAGGCCACCTTGACGAACGGGCGGCCCGTCAGCACGATGACGGAGGCCGCTCGGGCGGCTATACGGGGATGAAACCGATCCAAAGAAGTAAAGGGGTCGAATTCGTGACACTGGCGACCGCAATGACGCGGTCCGGGCGTAAGGCACCCCAGGGTGGACGGAGCGAGGGCCGCCGTCGGGACGGGGCCACCTGGTTCCTGGTGCTGCCCGCGCTGATCCCGATCCTGATCCTGAGCGTCGGCCCGCTGGTGTACGGCATCCTGCTGGCCTTCACCGACGCGCAGTCGGGCCGCACCCGCTCCACCCAGTGGATCGGCGTCCTGAATTTCCAGGACCTGTTGCACGACACACTGTTCTGGGACTCCTTCCGGATCGGCCTGCTGTGGGCGGTCGGGGTCACGGTCCCGCAGTTCGTGCTCGCCCTCGGTCTCGCCCTGCTGCTCAACGCGAACCTGCGGATGCGCTGGCTCGCGAGGGCGCTGGCGATCGTTCCCTGGGCGATGCCCGAGGTCGTCGTCGGCATCATGTGGCGCCTGGTCTACAACCCCGATGCCGGCATCCTCAACGAGACCGTCCGCGATCTCGGGCTCGGCGACGGCCGGGACTGGCTGACCGGCCTCGCCACCGCGCTGCCCGCAGTGATAGTCGTCGGTATCTGGGCCGGAATGCCCCAGACCACCGTGGCACTGCTGGCCGGACTGCAGAACACCCCGCACGAACTCCATGAGGCGGCCGCCCTCGACGGGGCCGGGGCCTGGCGCCGCTTCCGCGCCGTCACCTGGCCCGCCATCAGGCCCGTGGCACTCGCCATCAGCGCGCTCAACTTCATCTGGAACTTCAACTCCTTCGCCCTGGTCTACGTCCTGACCAGCGGAGGACCCGGGGGCCGCACCCGGCTCCCCATGCTCTTCGCCTACGAAGAGGCGTTCCGCTACGGACAGTTCGGCTACGCCGCCGCGATGGGGTGCGTGATGGTCGCCGTCATCTCGGTGCTTCTCGCCGTCTACCTCGTCGGACGGCTCAGGGGAGGCGAGGACGCATGAGCCTCCGTACGGGCGGAACCGCGCGCGCCGGGCAGTACGCAGCGCTTCTGTGCTACCTCGTCTTCCTGGCGTTCCCCTTCCTCTGGCTGATCTCCACCGCCTTCAAGCCGGCCCGCGAACTCGGCTCGCTGCACCCCACCTGGATTCCCGAGAACCCGACGCTGGACAACTTCCGGCAGGCCTTCGACGAGCAGCCGCTGCTCAGCGCTGCGGCCAACTCGCTCACCGCCGCGGTCTGCGCCGCGCTCATCGCCGTCGTCATCGCCACGCCCATGGCCTATGTGATGGCCCGTCACCGAGGACGGCTGTCCACGGCCGCCACCGGATGGGTCGTGGTCAGCCAGGCGTTCCCCTTCGTCCTGGTGATCATTCCGCTGTTCCTGGTCCTCAAGTACCTGCACCTGATCAACTCGCTGTGGGGGCTGATCCTGGTGTACGTCGTCTGGTCGCTGCCCTTCGCGCTCTGGATGCTGGCCGGATACGTACGGGCCGTGCCGCCCGAACTGGAGGAGGCCGCCGCTGTCGACGGGGCAGGGAAGGCGCGGATCCTCCTGTCGGTCACCGCGCCACTGCTGGCTCCCGGGATCGTCGCCACCGCGCTCTTCGCGTTCATCACCGCGTGGAACGAGTTCTTCTTCGCGCTCGTCCTGCTCAAGACACCGGAGAAGCAGACCTTGCCGGTCGTACTCACCCACTTCCTCGGCGCGGAGGGCGTGGCCGACCTCGGGCCGCTCGCCGCCGCCGCGTTCCTCGCCACCCTTCCCTCGCTCGTGCTCTTCGCGGTCATCCAGAAGCGCATCACGGGCGGTCTGACGGCCGGGGCGGTGAAGCACTGATGCGCCGCCGCCTGCCCGCGCTCACCGTCGCGGTGACCACCGTGCTCGCCCTCCTGCTGACCGGCTGCTCGGGAGAGGGCGGTACGGACGCGGACGGCGCGATCCGGCTCTCCTTCCAGTCGCTGGCCTGGCAGAAGGAGTCCGTCGACGCCAACGAGCAGCTCGTACGCGAGTGGAACGCCGCCCACCCGGACATCCAGGTGGACTACGTCCAGGGCAGCTGGGACAACGTCCACGACCAACTGCTCACCTCCTTCGAGGGCGGTGAGGCACCCGACATCATCCATGACGCCTCCGACGACCTCGCGGACTTCGCGTACGGCGGCTACCTCGCCGATCTGAGGACCCTGCTGCCCGACCGGCTGACCGGCGACATCCCGCAGCAGTCCTGGGCGACCACCACCTTCGGCGACGGGGTCTACGGAGTCCCCTTCCTCCAGGAACCCAAGGTCCTGATCGCCAACACGAAGATCCTCGAGTCCTCGGGCGTCCGGATCCCGACCCCTGAGAAGCCCTGGAGCTGGCCGGAGTTCCGGCAGGTCACCGAGAAGCTGACGAAGAAGGGGACGTACGGCGTCGCCTGGCCGCTCAAGGAACCGGTCTCCGTCACCCTCAATCTGGGCCTCTCCACCGGCGGGACGCTCTTCCACCGAGGCGCGGACGGCAAAGTGACCATCCGGTTCGACGAAGGCGACCGGGTCATGCCCGACACGGTCCGGGACCAGGTCAACGCCGACGGAAGTGCGGCGCGTTCGGCGCTCGGAATGGGAGGTTCGGACACGCTCCCCGGCTTCTTCGGCGGCAAGTACGCCATGGTCCCGCTCGGCTTCTCCTACCGCCAGCAGGTCGTCGAGCAGGCCCCCGAGGGCTTCGAGTGGGCGGTGCTCCCCGCGCCGGCCGGCAGCGCCGGGCCGGCCCAGGGGGTCAGTCCGCAGACCCTCTCGGTCGCCGAGGAGAGCCCGCACAAGAAGGAGGCCGTGCGGTTCATCGACTTCCTGCTGCGCCCCGCCAACATGGTGCGGCTGGCCAGGGGCGACTGGATGCTGCCGACCGGTACCGAGGCGCTGGCGGACCCCGCGCTGCACACCGAGGAGAACGGCTGGGCGACGGGCACCGCTCTCGCCCGGGGGCTGCGCCCCGCTCCCGCGCAGTCGGTGCGCGGGTACCCCGAGTGGAAGGACAAGGTCGCCACGCCCGCGCTCCAGGAGTACTACAGCGGGGCCATCGGTACCGAGGAGCTGAAGAAACGCCTGGTCGACGACGGGAACCGGGTGCTGGCCCGCTATCAGCGCTGATCCGGCCGGGGCGCGGGCCGGAAAACGGTTGGACGAGACGTATCGTCTCGCTTAATGTGAGGGAATGACATCGCCCTCGCGTGCCCATATCGCCATGTTCTCCATCGCCGCCCACGGGCACGTGAACCCGAGCCTCGAAGTGATCCGGGAGCTCGTCGCCCGTGGGTACCGCGTCAGTTACGCCATCCCCGCCTCCTTCGCCGAGAGGGTCGCGGCCACCGGAGCCGAGCCGGTGATCTACACCTCGGTCCTGCCGACGGAGGACAATCCGGAGGACTGGGGGACCGAACTCATCGACAACCTCGAACCGTTCCTCGAGGACGCGGTCCAGGCCCTCCCCCAGCTCGCCGGTGCTTTCGAGGGCGACGAGCCGGACCTCGTCCTGCATGACATCACCTCCTACCCGGCCCGCCTCCTTGCCCACCGCTGGGGTGTGCCGGCCGTGCAGCTCTGGCCCAACCTGGTCCCCTGGGGGGGGTACGCGGAGGAAGTGGGGGAGCCCGCGACCGCCGAGCTGAGGCGGACCGCGAGAGGGCAGGCGTACTACGCGCGCTTCGCGGCCTGGCTCGCCGGGAACGGTCTGGGTGACCTCTCCCCCGACGACTTCGTGGCCCGGCCGCGCCGCGGCCTGGTGTTGATCCCCGAGGCGCTCCAGCCGAACGCCGGCCGGGTGGACCGTGCCAGGTTCACCTTCGTCGGCGCCTGTCAGGGTGAGCGGGCCGACCAGGGGGAGTGGGAGCGGCCGGCCGGTCCGGGAAGGTCCTGCTGGTCTCCCTCGGCTCGTCGTACACCAATGAGCCGGCGTTCTACCGTGAGTGCGTCAAGGCCTTCGGTGAACTGTCCGACTGGCACGTGGTGCTGCAGATCGGCGCCCACGTCGATCCGGCGGAACTCGGAGACGTGCCGGACAGCGTTGAGGTCCACTCCTGGGTGCCGCAGCTGTCCGTGCTGAAGCAGGCGGACGCCTTCATCACCCACGCGGGCGCGGGCGGCAGTCAGGAGGGGCTCGCCACCGGCACGCCGATGGTCGCGGTCCCGCAGGCCGTCGACCAGTTCGGCAACGCGGACATGCTCCAGGCCCTGGGTGTCGCCCGGCACCTGCCGAAGGGGGAGGCCGACGCCGCGTCCCTGCGCGCCGCCGTCCTCGCACTGGTGGACGATCCGGAGGTGGCCGCGAGGCTGGCGGCGCTCCGGGAGCGGATGGCGGAGGAGGGGGGTACGAAGCGGGCGGCCGACCTCATCGAGGCCGAACTGTCCGCCTGAAACGCCCGATCGGTACTCCGGACCTGCTCAGCTCCGTGTCGGCCTGGGCGGGCGGGTGCAACCGAAACGTGGCATGGCCTGCGGGGCTCCGGCGGCTTGCCCGACATGGAGGGGAGTGCGCCCTTTTTCTGTGACGAAAGCTTGCCGAGTGCGTGACGGCTACATGAAGGTCTTGATCTGGGCGCGTCAATCGAGCAGGGTTTCGAGGCAGCCCCCGGAGATTTTCCGGCCGAGGGCCAATCCCCCCACAAAGAATGACGAGGAGCCCCCTCTTCATGGCAATTCACAAGCGCGCACGCTCGATCAAGCTCACCGCCGCAATCACCGCTGTGGCGGCGGCCGCAGGCGTCACCCTGCTCGCCACTCCGTTCGCCGGGGCCGCTCCGGCGCCCGCGATGGGCACCGTATACGGCGCGGACGCGGCGACAGCCGTCTCCGGCAGCTACATCGTGATGCTGGACGAGAAGGCCGACAAGGCCGACCTGGCCAAGCAGTACGGCGGCACGCTCCAGCGGAACTACAAGTCGGCCATCAACGGCTTCTCCGCCAACGGGCTTTCGGAGACCGAGGCCAAGCGGCTCGCCGCCGACCCGGCCGTCTCCAAGGTCGTCCAGAACAAGAAGTTCCACATCAACGCCACCCAGGACAACCCGCCGTCCTGGGGGCTGGACCGGATCGACCAGGCCGAGGCCGCCGGTGACGACGCGTACACCTATCCGGACGCCGCGGGTGGGGACGTCACGGCGTACGTCATCGACACCGGTGTCCGCGTCACGCACAACGACTTCGAGGGCCGCGCCACTTCGGGCTTCGACGCCGTGGACAACGACGACGACGCCGACGACGGCAACGGGCACGGTACCCACGTGGCCGGGACCATAGCGGGCGCGTCCCACGGTGTGGCCAAGAAGGCGAAGATCGTGGCCGTCCGCGTCCTGGACGACGCGGGCTCGGGCACCACCGAGCAGGTCGTCGCGGGGATCGACTGGGTCACCGCGAACCACGAGGGTCCGTCCGTCGCCAACATGAGCCTCGGCGGATCCGCGGACCCGGCCCTCGACGCCGCGGTGCAGAAGGCCATCGCCTCCGGTGTCACCTTCGCGGTCGCCGCGGGCAACGAGTCGAGCGACGCGGGCGAGGGCTCCCCCTCCCGCGTTCCCGAGGCCATCACGGTCGCCTCGTCCACGGTGGACGACGAGCAGTCGTCGTTCTCCAACTTCGGTTCGGTCGTGGACATCTACGCCCCGGGCTCGGACATCACGTCGACGTGGAACGACAGCGACGACGGCACGAACACCATCTCCGGCACGTCCATGGCGACCCCGCACGTCGTCGGTGCCGCCGCCGTCTACCTCGGCGGACACCCGGACGCCACGCCCGAGGAGGTCGCCACGGCGCTCACCGACGGTGCCACCCCCGACGCCATCACCAACGCGACCGAGGGCACGGCGAACAAGCTCCTGAAGGTCGTGGAGTAGGCCGGACAGGCCGGATAGAACAGGCGAGAGGCCGCCGCGCCCTCCCCCACGGGGTGCGGCGGCCGTCGCCGGTGGAGAAGATCTAGGCCCGGACTTCGCGGGTCGTTGATTCGTATGATGTGACCGGTCCGGGCGTGTCCCGGACCGGTGGTGTGGCGTTGGGTGGGGTGTGTCGA
>NZ_JBIAIN010000023.1:0-136476 GCF_042871445.1 Streptomyces sp. NPDC005794 | reverse complement strand
AGCCCGGCGGCAACACCCCCCAGGTCATCCGTTCGACAGGGGGCACACAGCCATACCGGGCCCGGGGGCCAGGCGCCCCATTGCGGGGCCACAAAGAAGGTAACGGGGCTCACACCGGACTTTCGCCGGTCGACCGCGGCCGCCCCGGCAGCAAGCACCACCTGATCACCGACCGGCACGGAACGCCGCTTGTGGTGTCGCTGACCAGCGGAAACCGTCACGACGTCACCCAGCTCATACCCCTGCTGGACGCAATCCCCCGCATCCGCGGCCTGGTGGGCCGGCCCCGACTGGCGAGGGAACGGCGGAGAGCAAGAGATCGGGCATTTCCGACCCTTCCGACCGAAAGAGTGTCCCGATATCTGCGGAATTTGACGTACCGCCCGAGAACCGGTGTCCTGCGGCCATGACTGGAGACACAGGCGTCGACGACGAGGCTTCCCGCCCGGACAGCTTGCTCGAACTCCGCTCGGGCGAGCACTCCATCCGTGTGGGGAACGTCTCCGAGCGCGTCCAACTGGCGGTAGTTGCTGGGCTTTTCGCTACCGCCATCACAACATTGCTAGTCAACGCTTACACGTCCACACGAAGCCCTCACGCGGCGGATGAGACAGCCCCGGTGCCGTAGAGCACCTTCACGCAGTGCGGTGCATGTCCCCTCGGGGAAGTCCTCGCCCGTCTTAACCAAGTGGCAGCCATGACAAAGCGGTTGAACGTTCCCGTCCGTGTCCTCGCCCCGAGTGAAAGCGGCTGCACATGGTCCACGTCCACCACACCCGCGAGGACGAGCGAGCCGCACCGGGCACAGCGGGCACCAGCACGGGCACCGACCAGCACGGAGCCGAGCGGCCCCCGAGAACACCCGGACCAGCACCGCACGGCGAGCACGCCGAGCACGGACCGAAGCCCGCGAACGGCAAATGCGCTGGTCAAAGGTGCAGTGCCCACACCCGGAGTCGAACCGGGAACTCTGCGGATTGTGTACGGGTCTCCGCGAGGGGGCCGGTACCGCGCACCTCTTCCATTGGGTCATGCTAGTGGGCGGTGTGGTCTCCCCGCGCTCTGCCTCACGACCACTGCGGCCACCCCGTGGGGGTGCGTGTTGCACGGGCAGAGCTGTTCGTGAGAGTCGGGCACTCAGACCGCCGTTTCCGGGCTGGTGGGGTGCGCGGACCGGGCCCCGGCCCGGTCACCACTGCGGGGCGGCGCCCCCGTACGGCGGTGGCGGGTAGGTGCCCGGGGCGGGGACGCCGGCCGCCTCGGCCAGTACCGGGCCCAGGTTCTCCGTCCGCATCCGCCGGTCGACGTAGAGCAGGCCGGTGACCAGCTGCGGGAACGTCGTCGAGATGATCTGGCTCACCAGCCCGCCCAGCATGGTCGCGATCAGATAGCCGCTCATGGCGACCATCAACGCCGTGGGGCTCGGGTCGTCTTCCAGCGACGCGGTCCCGATCACGCCGGGGAACACGCCGAGCACCGAGAACGGTATCTGGACGACATAGCCGGCCACGGCCGCCATCAGACCGGCCAGCAGTGTGATGCCGAAGATCCGCCACCAGTCGCCGCGCACCAGCTGGGACGAGCGGCGCAGCGCGGCGACGGGCCCCTGGCCCTCGAAGACCACGACCGCCGGTGCCAGGCAGACCTTTGTCCAGAGCCAGACGGCAAGCGGCCCGGTGATCAGGGCGCCGACGACGCCCACGGTGATGGCGAGTCCGGCGCCGCTGCCACTGGCCATGGTGACGAGGCTGACGACCGTCGTGATGAGGGCCGCCGTGAGGAGCAGTACCGGCACGACGGCGACCAGGGAGGTGAGGATCAGAGCCCCGATCATGGGAGCGACACGGGACCAGGCCGTGCGCCACACCGTCGCGAAGGCGATGGGCCTGCCCAGGACCGCCTCCTGCAGCACGGCCGGGACCGCCGCGTACATCAGGCCGGAGACGATCGCCATGGTGGCGATGCCCAGCAGCGCGAGGAGGCAGCCCGCGATCACGAGCGGGACGACGTCCGTGGACGAGGCCTCCTCGCCGTAGTCCAGGGAGGTCACCCTTTCCAGGCGGCCGGAAACGGCGGAGTAGGCGATGGCCACCGCCGCCGTCATGAGGAGCGCGGCGCCGCCGTAGAGGGTGACGGCCAGTCCGAACAGCTGCTTCCAGTACCTGCCCATCGTCGAGAAGGCCCCGCCCAGCACGTCCCCCAGCCCCAGCGGGGCGAGCGGTATCACCCCTGGCTTCGGCGGTGGCACCCAGCCGCCCCATCCCGGGGGCCCTCCGTAGGGGCCTCCGCCGTACGTCGCGCCCCCGTAGGCGCCCCCGCCCCACCCTGCGTCCTGCGTCACCACTGCTCCGTTGTTCGTATCGTCCGGTTGTCATCGGTTCCTACCGGTGCGGACACCGTAGCGTCCCGGGTGCTCCCGGATTCCGCCCCGGGCGGTCATGACAGGGGCTCCTGATGTGTACGCCCGTACGCACCTTGTGTACGCTTGTACGCATGGGATACGGACTGCTGGCCGCGGCCATCGCGGCGGAGGTGGCGGGGACGACCGCCATGAAGTACAGCGAGGGCTTCACCCGGCTGTGGCCCTCGGTCATCACGGTCGTGGGCTACGTGCTGGCCTTCGCGCTGCTCGCCCAGACCCTCAAGACGCTCTCGGTCGGCACCGCCTACGCGATCTGGGCCGGAGCGGGCACCGCGGCCGTCGCCGCCATCGGCATCCTCTGGATGGGCGAGCCCGCTGGTCTCGCCAAGCTGGCCGGCATCGCGCTGGTCATCGCGGGGGTCGTCGTCCTCAATCTCGGAGGAGCCCACTGATGGCCCGGCGGTACGACCCCGAGCGGCGCGAGCGCATCATCGACGCGGCCATCCGCGTCGTCGCGGACCGGGGTATCGGAGGGCTCAGCCATCGCACCGTGGCCGCCGAGGCCGATGTGCCGCTCGGCTCGACGACGTATCACTTCGCCTCGCTCGACGAGTTGCTGATCGCCGCCCTGCGCCGGTGCAACGAGAGCTTCGCCCGGACGGTGCGGGAGAGCCCGTACTTCGCCGACCCCGCGGTCCCGCTCGCCGACGAGCTGACCCGGCTGATGGGGGAGTGGTTCGCTGCGGGACGCGGGCCGCTGGCGCTGGAGTACGAGCTGTACCTCGCGGCTCTGCGCAGGCCCGCACTGCGACCGGTCGCCACCGAGTGGGCCGATGCCCTGGCCGACCTGATCGCCCACCGCACCGACCGGGCCACCGCACGGGCGCTCACGGCGCTGCTCGACGGGATCAGCCTCCAGGTGCTGCTCACCGGGGGGCACTTCGACCCGGAGTACACCCGGGAGATGCTGGCCAGGGTGGCGGACGGGGCGGATCGCTGACACCGGTCAGGCGGTGTCCCGGCGTACGGCCGCCGGCGGCCCTGAAGTCTCCGGCGGCTGAGACCGGTTCGCCCGCGCGGGGCTCGGGCGGTTAAGTTCTGTTCATGACCGACACGACTTCCCAGGGCTCCGCCCGCACCACCGGCGCCGTCGCCGCCGGCCTCGCCACCATCGCCGGTGACGGCACCGTCCTCGACACCTGGTTCCCCGCCCCCGAGCTCGCCGCCGAGCCCGGGCCGGCCGGAACGCAGCGCCTCAGCCCCGAGGAGACGGTGAACCGTCTCGGCGAAGGCGCGGCCAAGGCGCTCGGCGTGGACGCGCGCCGCGGGGTGGAGGTCGTCGCCGTGTCCACGGTCATCTCCTCGCTGGACGACAAGCCGCTCGACGCGCACGACACCTACCTGCGACTGCACCTGCTCTCGCACCGTCTCGTCCAGCCCCACGGGCAGAACCTCGACGGTATCTTCGGCTTCCTCGCCAACGTCGCCTGGACCTCGCTGGGCCCGGTGGCCGTCGACGACCTGGAGAAGGTCCGGCTCAACGCCCGCGCCGAGGGCCTGCACCTCCAGGTCACCTCGGTGGACAAGTTCCCCCGGATGACGGACTACGTCGCGCCCAAGGGCGTACGGATCGCCGACGCCGACCGGGTCAGGCTCGGCGCGCACCTGGCCTCGGGCACGACCGTGATGCACGAGGGCTTCGTCAACTTCAACGCCGGCACCCTCGGCACCTCCATGGTCGAGGGCCGCATCTCCGCGGGCGTCGTCATCGGCGACGGCTCCGACATCGGCGGCGGCGCGTCCACCATGGGCACGCTGTCCGGCGGCGGCAAGGAGCGCATCGCCATCGGCCGACACTGCCTGATCGGTGCCGAGGCCGGCGTCGGGATCGCGCTCGGCGACGAGTGCGTCGTCGAGGCCGGGCTCTACGTCACGGCCGGCACCCGGGTCACGATGCCGGACGGGCAGGTCGTCAAGGCCCGGGAGCTGTCCGGCGCCTCGAACATCCTCTTCCGCCGCAACTCGGTCACCGGTGCCGTCGAGGCCCGCCCGAACAACGCGGTGTGGGGCGGCCTCAACGACGTACTGCACAGCCACAACTAGGGCGGGTTTCGGAAGGAGCGGCGAGGAGCTCCTCGTACACCGCGCGCAGCCCGTCAGTCGCCTCTCGGCCGGCGGGCTGCAGTGGTTCGCGGACCGGACCCGCGTCCAGCAGCGCCTTCGCCGTGACCGTGCCGGGCAGTCCGGCGGCCATCATGGCCTCGACCAGCGGGGCGGCGAGGCCGTTGAGACGGGCCGCCTCCGTGGTGTCACCGGCGTCGAACGCGTCCAGCACGGCCCGCATCTGACGCGGGGCGGCGTTGGCGACCGTACTGACGTAGCCGGCCCCGCCGAGCGCGTACAGCGGGAGATTCAGCTCCTCGCAGCCCGAGTAGTACTCCAGCGAGGACCGCGCCATCACCCTGGTGGCCGCGAGCAGGTCGTACGAACAGTCCTTGACCGCCAGGACGCGCGGGTGTCCCGCCAGGCGCAGCAGTGTCGCCGGTTCGATCCGCGTGCCGGTGCGGCCCGGGATGTCGTAGAGCATCAGGGGGATGCCGGTCGCCTCCGCGACCCGGAGGAAGTGTGCCTCCACGGCTGCCTGCGGTGGGCGGCTGTAGTACGGGGTGACCACCAGCAGCCCGTCGGCGCCCGCGGCCTCGGCCTCCTGCGCGAGCCGGACCGTGTGCCGGGTGTCGGAGCTGCCGACCCCGGCGACGAGCGGAACGGTGTCGCCGACCGCCTGCCGGACGGCCCGCAGCAGCGCGGTCTTCTCCTCGTCCGTCGTGGTCGGTGACTCGCCGGTGGTGCCGCTGAGCACGAGACCGTCGCAGCCGTCCGCGACCAGCCCGGCGGCGTGACGGCGGGCGGCGTCCAGGTCCAGGTCTCCCGCGGCGGTGAACGGCGTGATCATGGCGCAGAGGGTGCGGCCGAAGGGCCTGGCCGTGTGGGATCTCATCTCCGCAGTCTCGGCCTCCGGTGTGGTCGGGTCCACTTAGTTCTGCTTGGGGTGACGGTCAAGAGATGCTGAACAGTGGGCGCGGTCTGGCATGATCGAACAGAGTGGCGACGGACCGTTCCAGGGGTGGGGTCAAGCGGTATGCGCGTACGCAGGACGATCTCGGCAGCCGTGCTCACGGCGGCCGCACTGACGCTGTCCGGCTGTGCCGGATTCCTCGTACCCGCGGGGGAGGGGGAGCCGGGCCCCACACGGAGTCCCGCCGGCACGACGCGGCCGGCGGAGTCCGGGGCGACGACGGACGCGCCCGCTCAGGGTGCGCCGAGCCCCACGGTGCCGAACGACGACTGCCCTGCTTCCGGAGCGGTCGTGGAGATGGGCCCCGTCGAGACGGCGATGTTCGCCCGGGCCGTCACGCTCACGCTCACCAACTGCGGCAAGCAGCCCTACCGTGTGCACGGTTACCCGTCCGTCCGCGCGCTGGGCGACGACGGCGAGCGCATCCCCGTCCCCGTGAACGCGGGCGGATCGATGTTCGGCAACGACGAGGGGCCGGAGGAGGTCATGCTGAAGCCCGGCGCGAGTGTCCGGTCGACGCTGGCCTGGGTCTCCACCAAGGAGGGCGGCGACCTCATCGAGGGCGACGCCCTGGAGATCGCCGCCGCCCCCGACACGGGAGCGCGGGTCTTCCCGCTGGAGGGCCACGACATACGCCTGATGGACGAGCTGAACACGACGGCCTGGCGGTCGAAGCCGACCCGCTGACCGGCCCTGACCCCAAGCGCAGTTGACGTATGAGGGTGTGATCGAGGGCGAACCGCAGGGGTGCGCCCGGAGAGGATCGCACCATGCCGTCCGTACGGTTCGACTCCCGCCCCGACCTCACCCGTTCCGGTGTCGGCATCGTCAAGGTCAGTACCTGGGACGCCGGTACCCCGGACCGGCAGCTGGGCACCGTGTGCTCGACTACGCCGAGTGGGAGACCGCGCAGGCGCACATCGCCGCGCTCGCATCCGACGGTGAAGGCGTCGGAACCGCGACGCCCCAGTGGCAGCGGGGTACAGAGTCACCCGGGCATGACCGGCGGCGGCGTGCACCACTACAGCCCGGCGTTCAGCCTCGCGGCTGGACTGTAGCGGAACCGGGCGGCACGGGGCGAAATGCGTCTACGCTGGGACGGCGGCCCAGGCCCCGTACGCACCGGGCCGGCCCCTTTCGCACACAACTCGCGCATGCCCCGAGGAGACCCCCTGATGTCCGCAGAGCGCCCCTCCCTGCCGCCGGTGCGGCTGCACACCGAGGCCGAGCTGGCACGGGACGCGCTGGCCGCTCCATTGCTCGCCCGCGCCGCCCGCCTCGCCCGCTGGGCGGGCCCCGAAACCCGGGTGGGCGCCGGGGGCGAGCTCGTCGACGCGCAGCTGCCCGCTGCCGCCCAGCACCTCGGTCTCGGCGACGACGAGGACGGCGCGGCGTACGCGAGCGAGGCATGGCGCCTCGCCGTGGACACAGGGCTCGTCGACGTGGAGGACCCGCAGGCGGTCGGCGAGGGGGAGGCCGAGGCCGGGAACGACGACGCCGAGGGCACCGTCACGGCCGGTGAGAACCTGGCCCTGCTCACCTCCGGATCCCCGCAGGACGTCCTCGCGATCTGGCTCGACGGCCTGGAGGCCGTGCACGCGGACGCCACAGCCCCGGCCTTCGACGACTTCGCCGACCTCATCGGCGAGGACGGCAGCGTCGACTTCGACGCCCTGGACTGGGACCCGGAGGAGGAGGCCGAATTCCTCGACGGGGTGCTCGGCAACCTCTATCTGCTGACCCTTTCGGAGGCCGGCCCCGCCGACGGCCCCGTGCCGCTGCCCGCCCTCGCCGCGTCCGTGGTGGTGCCCGAGGACATGGGCGAGCCCACCGACGACGTCCTGGAGCAGGTGTCCGAGGCCATGATGCGGCTGGACGACCAGTTCCGGGTCCTCGAACCCATCGGGATCGTCGAATACCAGCCGGTGGACGAGACGTTGCTGACGGAGGAGGGCGAGGAGGCGACGCCGCCCGCCGACGACGAGGACCTCACCCGCTACGGCATGGTGAAGCTGACGCCGCTCGGCCTCTACGGAATCCGGGAGCGGATGCTGGAGGCCGGCGTGGACGCGCCCGCCGTCGGTGACCTCGCCGACAAGGGGGCCGACGCCCTTCTCGACGGCATCGCGTACTACCCCGAGGAGGCCGCGCGCACCGAAGTCGGTCTGTGGCTCGGCCGGCGCGGGGCGGACGGGGCGGAGTCCGCGGCGGCGGAACTCCTGGGCGCGGCGCGCGGCGACGACCGGCGCGCACCGCTGCGCAGGCTCCACTGCCAGCAGGCCCTCGCCCTGGCCGGGCCGGAGGCCGAGCCCGCGGTACGGGCGGTGCTCGGTGATCCTGAGCTCGGCGGGCTGGCGCGCGTCTGGCTCGCGGAGCGCGGCTCGGCGGACGTGCCGGCGCCGCCGGAGTCGATGATCTTCTGGCTCGCCGTGGACACGATCGCCGCGCAACTGGACGCCGACGGCGCCCTCGACGAGCTCCAAGGGCTGATCGAGGGCCTCTCCGACCAGCACAGCGGCTTCTTCGACGAGGTCTGGCGGGTCGACCACCCCGCGACCGCCGAGGTCCTGGAGGCGATGGGCCGCCTCCACAGTGACCGTGGCGCCGCGAAAGCCGCCCGCAAGGCGGCGTACAAGGCGCGGTCGCGGCAGAAGGACTGAGGCGCGCGGGCCGGCGGGGCCGCGGCGGAAGGCTGCTGCGGCCCGTCGGTCTCGAAGGGCGCGCTCACCGTCCTGCCGAAGACCCTCGCCCATGACGTGCTGCCCGGCCTGCGGGCCACGAAGGGCTGGACGCAGGAGAAGCTGGAAGGCCTGACCGTGGCCGGCAACGGCCACGTCTACGCCGTCACCGACAACGACGGACTGGACGACGCCACGGGCGAGACGGTCTTCCTCGACCTCGGAACCGCGCGCGAGGTCCTCGGCCGCGACTGACCGATTCGCGCGGCACGGACACGGCCGCCTCCACCTCTCGCGGTGGAGGCGGCTCCTGCCGTATCCGGTACCGAGCCGGACCGGCGCATTTCGGCCAGGCAAGGCCGGGTGAGGCCAGGTGAGGCCGATGGTGATCGAATTTTTGGGAGGGTTCCTCCTGGTACGGGGCGCGGGTTGAGGTAGCGGCCCCCGGTGCGCCGGGTGGCGTTCAGCTGGAGTTGGTGCGGAGGAGGGAACGTGATCGCGCCAGCCACTCGGTCACTTGCAGCAGGAGTCCGCGATGTCCTTCACCCGCAGGGAATTCACCAGATCGTCCGCCCTCACCGGCGCGGGCATCGCCCTCACCGGCGCCGTCGGGGCACTGGCGACCGCCCCCGGTGCGCTGGCCGCCGACGACGCACGGCACGAGCAGGGCAACGGGGACCACGGGAACGGGCACGGGCACGGCAAGGAGCTGGGCTACGGCCCGCTGATCGACGACCCGAAGGGCCTCCTCGCGCTGCCCGCCGGATTCTCGTACCGGGTCGTCACGCACAGCGGTGTCACCAAGCTGGAGAGCGGCGAGTTCACCCCCTCCAACCACGACGGCACGGCCGCCTTCGAAGGCCCCCGCGGTGTCACCCTCCTGGTCAACAACCACGAGCTGAGCGGCACCCGGGCCGGCTGGAAGTATCCGGTCCCGCTCACCGAGGGCCTCGTCTACGACCCGGTCGCGGCCGGCGGCTGCACGGTCGTGGAGACCCGCCGCGACGGCCGCACCGCCGAGTGGGTCGGCATCGCGGGTACGTCGACCAACTGCGCGGGCGGCAGCACGGAGTGGGGCACCTGGCTCACCTGCGAGGAGACCGAGGACAGGGCCGGCAAGAACGGTCTCCTCAAGGACCACGGCTACGTCTTCGAGGTCGACCCGTACGACAAGCGCGCCAACCGCGACCCGCGCCCCATCAAGGCGTTCGGCCGGTTCGCCCACGAGGCCGTCGTCATCGACCCCAAGCGCGGCCACGCCTACCTGACCGAGGACGCGTCCGGCCCCAACGGCCTGCTCTACCGCTGGGTCCCGCCGCACGGCTTCAAGCACGGCCGTGGCACGCTGCGCACCCTCGCCGACGACGCCGGTGTCCTCCAGGCCACCAAGTGCTTCGACAAGAAGGGCGCGTTCGTCGACGACCTGTCCCGCGCCACGGAGATCGGAACCGTGTACGGCGTGGACTGGGTCGACGTACCCGACCGTGACGCGAAGACCGTCTCCGTGCGCAAGCAGTTCACCGACAGCGAGGTCACCCGCGCCCGCAAGCTCGAGGGCATGTGGTGGGGCGACGGCGGCGCCTACTTCGTCTCCTCGTTCGCCCGCGGCGAGAGCCCCGTGGCCCACGACGGCCAGGTCTGGTTCTACGACCCCAAGCGCCGCACGATCACCCTCAAGGTCCTCCTCGGTGTCAACGCGGACCCCTCCGTGGACGGCGCCTTCGACGGTCCGGACAACATCACCGTGTCCCCGTACGGCGGCATCGTCATCTCCGAGGACGGCAACGGGATCCAGCACCTCTTCGGTGCCACCGACAGCGGCCGCACCTATCCGATCGCGCGCAACGACCTCAACAGCGGCACGGAGGACGACCCCTCCTACAGCGAGATCGCCGGGGTCACCTTCTCCCCGGACGGCAAGACGCTGTTCGCCAACATCCAGAACCCCGGCATCATGCTCGCCATCACGGGACCGTGGAAGCGCCAGCCGAACAAGCACTGACACCCGTATGCGCGGTGCGCGTGAGGGAAATCCCTTCGCGCGCCGCGCGGTTGTTCTCCTAGAGTCAGGGCCATGCACCTCCCGGTGCGAAGGCAGCGGCTACTTCCTTTCCCGAAACACGCCGCGGCCGTCCTGACCTCGGGAGGCACAAGCGCCGGGGTGCCCGGTGCGCAGGCGACGGATACTTCTCGGCTCCGACGGTTACGGGTTCGAATCCCGTCCGGCCACGGCCGGTAGCTCAATCGGACAGAGCATCGGACTAGCACCGTCGCCGACTTTGATCTCGGGCACCCCTTCTTCGCTGTGTTCTCCCTCCATGAATTCGGGGGAATTCACATGGCACGCTTCAACACCCGCTCCACCAGGCCCCGCGTCACCTCGCCCGTGCAGTCGACCGGGCACACCGCGCGCAACCACCAGGGCGGCCTGGGACATCTCCGGGACAGCCGCTCCGAGCTCTTTCTGCTGGCGGTCGCCAACTTCGTGTCCCAGGAGACCCACTACGAGGACGGCGAGGTACGCGACACCCGTTTCGCCACCCTGGTACGGACGCTCGCCGTCGAGGACCCGGAGTGGACGGCGGGGCTGCTGCACTGGCTGCGCCGCGAGGGGCAGATGCGTACGGCGTCGGTCGTCGGCGCCGCCGAGTACGTGAAGGCGCGGCTCGAGGCAGGCGCCGTGGACGGCCCGGCCAACCGGCAGGTCGTGGACTCCGTGCTGCTGCGCGCGGACGAGCCCGGTGAGCTGCTCGGATACTGGACCTCGCGGTACGGCCGCGCGGTGCCCAAGCCGGTCAAGCGCGGCATCGCCGACGCCGTACGCCGGCTCTACAGCGGCAAGGCGCTGCTGAAGTACGACACCGGGTCCAAGGGCTACCGCTTCGGCGACGTGCTCAACCTGGTGCACGCCGCGCCGGACCCCGGCAAGCCCTGGCAGGGCGATCTGTTCCGGTACGCCCTGGACCGCAGGCACCACCCCGAGGACGCCGTGCCGCCCGCGTCGAACCTCACCCTGAGTGCCCACCGGGCCCTGATGGCGGTGCCTGCCGCCGAGCGCCGCGCGGTGATCACCGAGCCGGGTGGCGCCGACCGGCTGTCCGAGGCGGGCATGACCTGGGAGGCGCTGGCGGGCTGGCTGCAGGGCCCGATGGACGCCGCGGCCTGGGAGGCCGTGATCCCGTCCATGGGCGCGATGGCGCTCGTGCGTAACCTGCGCAACTTCGACGAGGCGGGCGTCTCGGACGAGGTCGCCGCGGGGGCGGCGGCGAGGATCAGCGACCCGGAGGCCGTCGCCGCCTCGCGGCAGTTCCCCTTCCGCTACCTCGCCGCGTACCAGCACGCGCCGTCGCTGCGGTGGGCCTACCCGCTGGAGCAGGCGCTCGGGCACTCGCTCGGCAACGTTCCCGCGCTGCCCGGCCGCACCCTGGTCCTCGTCGACCGCTCCGGTTCGATGGGGGCGCCGCTCTCGGACCGCTCCCGGCTGAACCGGGCCGACGCGGCGGCCGCCTTCGGCGCGGCACTGGCGCTGCGGGCCGCCGACGCCGACCTGGTGCAGTTCGGTTCGAGCAGCGCGGCGGTGCCGTACCGCCGGGGCGAGTCCGTGCTGAGGATCATGGAACGCTTCGGCAACCTGGGCGGCACCAACACCGTGGAGGCCGTGCGCACCCACTACCGCGCGCACGACCGGGTGCTGATCGTCACCGACGAGCAGGCCTCGTTCACGTACTACGGCGACGCCACCGAGGGCATCCCGCCGACCGTGCCCGTGTACACCTGGAACCTCGCCGGGTACCGCGTCGGGCACGCGCCGTCGGGAAGCGAGAACCGCCACACCTTCGGAGGGCTTTCCGATGCGGCGTTCCGCATGGTGCCCTTGCTGGAAGCGGGCAGGAGCGCCGACTGGCCCTGGAACCGCTGATTACGAATGCGGCACTACTGCCCGCTACGGAGTGGCCGGGCATGGCGTCGGGCGCTTACAGGGCGCATACTCGACCGTAATGAAACAGTCAGCCGGTTCCCGGCGTCACCTGCCTTCCAGTCCCTTCAACCGCCCGGCCCAGGCGGCCCCACCGGTCGAATGCTTCGATGTGGGCGACAGGGTGTCGCACGACCAGTTCGGACTCGGCCGAGTCCTTGCTGTCGAGGGCGACAACGACGCAGTGCTCATCGACTTCTCGGGGCGACAGGGGAGGATCCTGAGCCCGTACTCCAAGCTGACCAAGCTCTGAGAGAGCGGACGAGCACGCACAGCGTCCCACCGGAGACTCTCCGGATCCGGGGCACCTGAGGGGGAGAACCCGCGGGTGCCCCGGAAGCCGTTCCCGGAGCGGGCGGTGGTGCTACAGGGCCTTCGCGGCAGGCTTGACCATGCCGCGGACGGTCCGTGACTTCACGAACTCGCCCATGCCGGTCATCTCCCACTCGCCGGAGAACTGCTTGATCAGCTTGGCCATCATCACGCCGGTCTGCGGCTCCGCGCCGGTGAGGTCGAAGCGGACCAGCTCCTCCCCGGTGGCCGCGTCGATCAGCCGGCAGTAGGCCTTGGCGACCTCGGTGAACTTCTGCCCGGTGAACGAGTTGACCGTGAAGACCAGGCCGGTGGCGTCAGCGGGGATCCGGCCGAGGTCCACGACGATCACCTCGTCGTCACCCGCCCCCTCGCCGGTGAGATTGTCGCCGGAGTGCTTGATCGCGCCGTTCAGGATGGAGAGCTTGCCGAAGTAGCAGCTGTCCAGGTGATTGCGGTTGGGGCCGAAGGCGATCACCGAGGCGTCGAGGTCGATGTCCTTGCCACGGAACGCGGGCTCCCAGCCGAGGCCCATCTTGACCTGCGAGAGCAGCGGCTTGCCGCCCTTGACCAGGGAGACCGTCTGGTTCTTCTGGAGGCTGACCCGGCCCTTGTCGAGGTTGATCTTGCCGGAGCCGGCGGCGGGGGCGGGAGATGCGGCGGGGGCCGGCGGGGCGATCCGGGGGTCGACGGGCGCGACCGCCGGGGGAGCGGCCGGCGGTGCGACGGGTGCGGCGACGGGCGGTGCGACAGGCGCGGGCGGCGCCGCCGCGGCGGGCTCCTCCACCGAGACGCCGAAGTCCGTGGCGATGCCGGCCAGCCCGTTGGCGTAGCCCTGGCCGACCGCGCGGGCCTTCCAGGCGCCGTTGCGCAGGTAGATCTCGATGACCACCAGTGCCGTCTCACCGCCCAGCTGCGGCGGGGTGAAGGTGGCGAGCGCGCTGCCGTCGTCCGCGTTGCGCACGGTGGCGGTGGGCTCGACGCCCTGGAAGGTCTGGCCCGCCGCGTCGGGGCTCGCCGTGACCACGATCTTCTCGATGCCCGGGGGGACCGCCGTGGTGTCCACCACGATCGCGTCGGGAGCGGACCCGCCGCCCGAGCGGTAGGTCACACCGGGGCCCGAGGGCTGGTTGTAGAAGATGAAGTCGTCGTCGGAGCGCACCTTGCCGTCGGCGGTGAGCAGCAGGCCCGAGACGTCGAGCCGCACCGGGGCGGCGACGTCCACCGCCACGCGGGCGGCGGAGAGAGGGATGTTCGAGCCGGGGGTCATTGCGGTCATGCACGGGGTAACGAACGACCCCGCTTTGCCGTTCCCTTACCTTCGCGGGCTTGCTCCGTGCGGCTCAGCGCCCGCCACGGGCCCGGTTGCGGGGGTGGTCGCGTGCGGTGCGCTCGTTGTCGTGCCGGTACGCGCCCGTCCAGCGCGCCTTGACCAGCCGGGCGTCGCCGGAGGTCACTTCGGCCAGGAAACTCCGTGCGGCGTCACCCGGATTCCGGGACGGGGCGCGAGGGCTCAGTAGGGCCAGATCGGCGGGTTCGTGACGAAGTGGCCGCCGAGGTGGGCGTGGTCGGGATTCTCCGGGTCCAGTTCGCCGTGCTCGGCGACGAGCTTGTCGGCGTACTGCTCGGAGTCGTCCTGCGGGTCGTAGCCGAGGGAGCGGGCCGTCGTCAGGTCCCACCACAGGCGGGTGTTGTCGGAGGAGCCGTAGACCACGGTGTGGCGCACGTCCTCGGCGGTGAGGGCCGCGTGGAAGAGGCGCGCGCCGTCCCCGGGGCTCATCCAGACGGACAGCATCCGTACCGACGTCGGCTCCTTGAAGCAGGAGCCGATGCGCACGGAGACGGTCTCCACGCCGTGCTTGTCCCAGTAGAACTGCGCGAGGTCCTCACCGAAGGACTTCGACAGGCCGTAGAAGGTGTCGGGCCGGCGGGGGGTGTCGACGGGGATCAGCGGGTCACCGGCGAGCGGGCGAGGGGTGTAGCCGATGGCGTGGTTGGAGGAGGCGAACACGACACGCCCGACGCCCTCTTCGCGCGCGGCCTCGTAGAGGTTGTAGGTGCCCTCGATGTTGGAGCGCAGGATCTTGTCGAACGAGGCCTCGAGGGAGATGCCGGCGAGGTGGATCACCGCGTCCACGCCCCGCATCGCTTCCCGCAGCGCGGCCTTGTCGCCGAGGTCGGCGATGACGGCGTCCGGTTCGCCCTCGACGGGGGCGACGTCGAAGAGCCGGAGGTCGTAGCCGTACGCGGGAAGCAGCCCCCGCATCAGGGTGCCGAGACCGCCGGCGGCGCCGGTGAGAAGGACGGTGCGGGGAGCTGGCATACGGGGATCTCCTCGGTGCGGGCGCAGGGCGCGGCGTGTGCGGACGGTGCGGTGCGGTGCTGTGCTGCGGGGGACCGGGCGTACGGAAGGCGCGTACGAGCGGCACGCGGATGTCACGCGACCGCCCGTTGAGGCAGCTTCAGGGACGGCATTCACATGCGTGGACAAGCTAAGAACTCGCGACGGACCGCGTCAAGTGCCGCTCGCTGTCGACCGGTCCGCCTCGGGTTGGACGTTCATGGCTTGACCGGTGCCGCGCGGCTGCCTTAGCGTGGCAGCGTTCATGAATATGGACGTCGATCATAATTGTGCACGCCTGAATCCGCTCAGGGAGCGCCCGTGACCTCAGCCCCTCTTGCCGCCCGACTCACCGATGTCGCCGGGCCGCTCTTCTTCCCCGTCACCGCCTACGGGCCGGACGGCGCCGTCGATCTCGACGTCTTCCGCGCGCACGTGCGCGCGGGCGTCGACGCCGGAGCCGCGGCCGTCTTCGCCTGCTGCGGCACGGGCGAGTTCCACGCCCTGTCCCCGGAGGAGTTCCAGCTCGTCGTCCGGGCGGCCGTCGAGGAGACCGCGGGGCAGGTACCCGTCGTCGCCGGCGCCGGCTACGGCACGGCGCTCGCGATCCAGTACGCGAAGCTCGCCGAGGAGGCGGGAGCGGACGGGCTCCTCGCCATGCCGCCCTACCTCGTCGTCGCCGGCCAGGAGGGGCTGCTGGCCCACTACGCCGCCCTCGCCGCCGCCACCTCCCTGGAGACGGTCGTCTACCAGCGGGACAACGCGATCTTCACCCCGGAGACCGTCGTCGCCCTGGCCCGGACCCCCGGGATCATCGGCCTCAAGGACGGCCACGGCGACCTCGACCTGATGCAGCGCATCGTCAGCGCCGTACGCACCGGACTGCCCGGCGAGGAGTTCCTGTACTTCAACGGGCTGCCCACCGCCGAGCTCACCGGGCTCGCCTACCGGGGCATCGGTGTCACGCTCTACTCCTCGGCCGTCTTCGCCTTCGCCCCCGACATCGCCCTGGCCTTCTACGGGGCGCTGGAATCCGGCGACGACGACCTGGTCAACGCACTGCTCGACCACTTCTACCGGCCGCTCGTCGAACTGCGGGCGAAGGGCCGCGGTTACGCGGTGGCGCTCGTGAAGGCGGCCGTCCGGCTCGAAGGCCTGGACGTCGGCCCGGTGCGCACCCCGCTCACCGACCTCCCGCCCGCGCACATCGCGGAACTGACCGCGATCATCGCGAACGGCCGTACGCTGCTGGAGAAGCACCGCACGGAGGAGGTGAAGTGAAGACCTCGGCCTTCCTGTACCCCTGGGACGTCGTGGGGGACCCGGATGCCGCCGGCCGCCTCGCCGGCCTCGGCGTCCAGCAGGTGACGCTCGCCTCCGCCTATCACTCCACCCGGGCCCTGACCCCCCGCCACCCGGACCGGCGGATCGTCACCGCCGAGCACGCGGCGGTGCTCTACCCGTCGGACGCCACACGCTGGGCGGGGCGTGCGCTGCGCCCCTACGCGCAGTCCTGGGTGGTGGGGGAGGACCCGTACGCCGAGGCGGCCGAGGCCCTGGCGGCCGTGGGCCTCCAGGTGCACTCCTGGGTGGTCCTCGCGCACAACTCCCGCATGGGTGCGGAGCATCCGGACACCTCCGTGGTCAACGCCTACGGCGACCGCTACCCCTGGGCGCCGTGCGTCGCGCAGCCCGCAGTCCAGGCGTATCTGGTGGACCTGGCGGCGGAGGCGGCCGTCCGCCCCGGGGCGTCGGGCACCGAGCTGGAGTCGCTCGGCTGGTACGGCTTCGCGCATCTGCACGCCCACGACAAGACCTCCGGGGTCGCCCTCGGGGACGCGGCGCAGTATCTGATGTCCCTCTGCTTCTGCGCCGACTGCGAGGCCGGTTACGCCTCCGTGGGGCTGGACGCCGGGGAACTGCGTGCCGCCGTGCGCCGTGCCCTGGAACCGGTCTGGGCCGGCTCCGGCTCCGGCGAGCGGGGCTGGGACGGTGTGGAGAAGCTCCTGGGCGCCGGCCTCGCCGACGCCACCCTGCGATGGCGCGGGCAGGTCGCCAGGGGCCTCCAGGAGGCCGCTGTCGCCGCCGTACGGGCCGCGGCGCGGGGGCGGGACTTCCAGGTCCTGCTGCACGCCGATCCCGCCCCCTACCGCACCGGCGCCAACGTGGGGGTGGACGCCGCCCACATCCTGTCCACGGCGGACGGTGTCGTGCTGCCCTGCACCGGCGGCGACGCCGCACGCGAGGCGGTGCTCGGGCCGTTCGAGGGGCTCTCCGGCGTGCTGGCGGCCAATTTCAACGTGGTGAGCGGTATGGGCGGCAGCCCCGGCACGTTGGAGCGGGACGCCGCGCACGCGGCCTCGCTCGGCGCGAACGAGCTGCGCCTGTACCACGCGGGGCTGGCCTCCGGGCCGGACCTGAGCACCGTCGCCGGCGCCCTCTCGGCCGTCGGCGGCTGATCCCGGAGCGCGTCCACGGCTGTTCGAGCGCAGGTCCCCGGCATGTCGCCGGGGGCCTGCGCCGTTCGCGCCCGAGTGTGCCGGGCCGCGTGGAGCCCTCCCCGGTTCCGTGTTCACGGAACTTCTTTTGCCAGAAGCGTTGACGAAACATTCCCACCGCTCTAGCTTCATCGCGTCGTACTTCGTACGTCATATATGAGACGCGATACGCGAGATGTGAGAGCTCTTCACCCATGACCTTTGCGCCTGCCCCGATTCCGTCCAGGACCCAGTACGTGCTGGAGGCGATCAAGCACGCGATCCTCACCGCGCAGCTGAGGCCGGGGCAGGCGCTCGTGGAGACCGAACTCGCCGCGCAGTTCGGGGTGTCGAAGACACCCGTACGCGAGGCGCTGAAGACGCTCGCCGGCACCGGGCTCGTGGTCATGAGCCAGTACAAGGGCGCCACCGTCCGGCTCGTCGACGCGACCATGGCCCGGGAGGTGTACGACGTGCGCCTGCTCCTCGAGCCGGAGGCACTGCGCCGCTCCATCACCCGCAAGGTCTCGCTGGAAGCGGCCCAGGAGGCCCTGGAGCGGGCCGACTCGGCGATCGACCAGGCGGGCAGATCGCTCGCCAACCGGGACTTCCACCGGGCCCTCTACCTCCCCTGCGGCAACCCGCTGCTCGCCCGGATGCTCGACGAGATCCGTGACCAGGCCGCACTCGTGTCGACCGTGGCCTGGTCGGCGAACCCGTCCTGGGAGCGTGAGGCGGCCGAGCACCGCGAGATCCTGCGGCTCGCCCTCTCCGACGACGCGACGGCTGCCGTAGGCGCTCTGCACGACCACATCGCATCGTTCGTACGCCGTGCCTTCCCCGACGACGAAGACGGGGGTGGCGCGGCGTGAACCATCAGCTGGAAACGGATCACCAGCACCTCGACGAAAGGCCAGTCCGCATGGACCTCTCCCCGCTGAAGGCGGCCCTCGCAGACGTTGTGGCGATCCCGGTGACCCCGTTCGCCGAGGACGGGAGCATCGACATCCCGGCCCACCGCGCGCTGCTGCGGCGGCTGCTCGACGGTGGCGTCCGCATCGTCACCCCCAACGGCAACACCGGTGAGTTCTACGCGCTCACCCCCGACGAGCGGCGCACCGTCACCGAGCTCACCATCGAGGAGGCGAACGGCCGCGCCACCGTCCTGGTGGGTGTCGGCCACGACGTGCCGACCGCCGTGGCCTCCGCCGAGCACGCCAGGGACGCCGGCGCCGAGATGGTCATGGTGCATCAGCCGGTGCACCCCTACGTCTCGCAGGACGGCTGGATCGACTACAACAGGGCCGTCGCCGAGGCCGTCCCCGAGCTCGGGGTCGTCCCCTACGTCCGTAACCCGCTGCTCGCCGGTGAGCGGCTCGCCGAGCTCGCCGACGCCTGTCCCAACGTCATCGGCGTGAAGTACGCCGTCCCGGACGCCGCCCGCTTCGGCGCGTTCGCCCGGGACGCCGGCCTGGAGCGGTTCGTATGGGTCGCGGGGCTCGCCGAGCTCTACGCCCCCTCCTACTTCGCCACCGGCGCCACCGGCTTCACCTCCGGACTCGTCAACATCGCCCCCGGTGTCTCGCTCGCCATGCTGGAGGCGCTGCGGGCGGGTGACTACCTCGCGGCGATGAAGGTCTGGGAGCAGATCCGCCGCTTCGAGGACCTGCGCGCCGAGCGGCAGTCCGCCAACAACGTGACGGTCGTCAAGGAGGCCCTGGCCTCGCTCGGGCTCTGCCGTCGCGACGTGCGCGCGCCGAGCCGGGCCCTCCCCGAGGAGCAGCGCGCCGAGGTCGCCGGCCTGATCGCGGGGTGGTCCGTATGACCGGCACCGGTACGGAAGGCCGCCGCGTCGCTCCCGAGGAGCTGCGCAGTCACCAGTGGTGGGGCACCGACGGGCTCCGCTCGTTCAGTCACCGGGCCCGCACCCGGCAGCTCGGCTACCTCCCCGAGGAGCACCTGGGCAAGCCGGTCATCGCGATCCTCAACACCTGGTCCGACATCAACCCCTGCCACGTCCATCTGCGCGACCGTGCGCAGGCGGTCAAGCGGGGCGTCTGGCAGGCGGGCGGCTTCCCGCTCGAGTTCCCGGTCTCCACGCTCTCGGAGACCTTCCAGAAGCCGACCCCGATGCTCTACCGGAACATGCTGGCGATGGAGACGGAGGAGCTGCTGCGCTCCTACCCCGTCGACGGAGCCGTTCTGCTGGGCGGCTGCGACAAGTCCACCCCCGCGCTGCTGATGGGCGCCGCGTCCGTCGACCTGCCGACGGTCTTCGTGCCCGCCGGGCCGATGCTGCCGGGTCACTGGCGCAACGAGGTCCTGGGCTCCGGCACGGACATGTGGAAGTACTGGGACGACAAGCGGGCCGGCCTGATCGGCGACTGCGAGATGGCCGAGCTGGAGAACGGGCTCGCCCGCTCGCCGGGCCACTGCATGACGATGGGCACCGCCTCGACCCTGACGGCCGCCGCCGAGGCGCTGGGCGTCACGGTGCCGGGTGCCTCGTCCATCCCGGCCGTGGACTCCGGTCACGACCGGATGGCGGCACAGTCCGGGATCCGGATCGTCGAGCTGGTGTGGCGACAGCTGAAGCTGTCGCAGATCCTCACGGCGGACGCCTACGAGGACGCGGTCGCCACCGTGCTCGCACTCGGCGGCTCCACCAACGCCGTCATCCACCTGATCGCGATGGCCGGCCGCTCCGGGGTGAAGCTCACCCTGGACGACTTCGACCGCATCGCGCGCACCGTGCCCGTCCTCGCCAACCTCCGCCCCGGCGGGAAGTACCTGATGGAGGACTTCCACTTCGCCGGAGGGCTGCCCGGGTTCCTGGCCCAGCTCACCGACGTACTCCACCTGGACCGTCCCACCGTCGCGCACGGCACGATGCGCGAACAGCTCGACGGGGCGCTCGTCCACAACACCGACGTCATCCGGGAGCGCGACAACCCGCTGGCGGAGGAGGGTGGTGTGGCCGTCCTGCGCGGCAACCTCTGCCCGGACGGCGCGGTCATCAAGCACATCGCCGCCGAGCCGCACCTGCTGCGTCACACCGGACCCGCGGTCGTCTTCGACGACTACAAGGAGATGCAGCGCACCATCAACGACCCGGCCCTGGCCCTCACCCCGGACCATGTGCTGGTGCTCCGTAACGCCGGCCCCAAGGGCGGCCCCGGCATGCCCGAGTACGGCATGCTGCCGATCCCGGACTACCTGCTGAAGCAGGGCGTACGGGACATGGTGCGGCTCTCCGACGCCCGGATGAGCGGCACCAGTTACGGGGCCTGTGTCCTGCACATCGCACCCGAGTCCTTCGTCGGCGGGCCCCTCGCCCTGGTCCGCACCGGTGACCTGATCACGCTGGACGTCGAGGCACGGCTGCTCCACCTCGACGTGTCCGATGAGGAACTGGAGCTCCGCAGGTCCGGCTGGACCGAGCCGCCCGCCCGCTACGGGCGCGGTTACGGGGCGCTCTACCAGGACCAGATCACCCAGGCCGACACCGGATGCGACTTCGCTTTCCTGGCACGGCAGGGAGAAGTTCCCGACCCCTACGCGGGCTGAACCGGGAGAAGAGAATTCCGCGCAACGCCTCGTCCGGGATACCGAACGGCATGCGGTAAGCGCTTGCATCATGCACCGAAAGAACGGCACATCCAGCACTTTCCAGAGATCGGAGACGCGTCATGGCCCAATCCGCAGCCGTGGCCACACCGCCCCCCAAGGGGAAGGCGTCCAAGCGCCGCTCGGCCACCCCCCGCCGCCTGCCGTATCTGCTGATCGCACCCGCGGGCCTGCTGATGCTGGGCTTCATCGCCTATCCGGTGGTCAGCGTCTTCTATTACAGCCTGCAGAACTACAACGTCACCAAGCCGTGGCGGAACGGCTTCGCCGGCTTCGACAACTTCACCAGGATCTTCACCGAGGACGAGCAGTTCTGGCCGACGCTCGGCTTCAGCGCCCAGTGGGTCTTCACCCAGGTGACCCTGCAGCTGGCGCTCGGCCTCGCCCTCGCGCTGATCGTCAACCAGACCTTCATCGGCCGCGGCATATCCCGCGCCATGGTCTTCTCGCCCTGGGCCGTCTCCGGGGTGCTGACCAGCACCATCTGGATCCTGCTCTACAACTCCTCGACCGGCTTCAGCCGCTACCTCGCGGACGCCGGGATCGGTGAGTACGGCACCTCGGTCCTCTCCGACACCGGGACCGTGTTCTGGGCGGCGACCATCTCCGAACTCTGGCGCGGAGTCCCCTTCTTCGCCATCCTCATCCTCGCCGACCTGCAGTCCGTCTCCAAGGAGCTGTACGAGGCGGCGTCGGTGGACGGCGCGGGCCGGATGCGGCAGTTCTTCCACATCACGCTCCCGCACCTGCGCGACGCGATCATCCTGGCCACCCTGCTGCGCGGGGTCTGGGAGTTCAACAACGTCGACCTGCTCTACACCCTCACCGGCGGCGGACCCGCGGGTGAGACCACCACCCTGCCCCTCTACGTCGCCAATACAGGCATCGAGGGCCACGACTTCGGATACGCCTCCGCGCTCACCACCGTCGCCTTCGTGATCCTCCTCTTCTGCTCGATCGTCTATCTGCGCCTGAGTAAGTTCGGAGGCGACAACAAGTGACTGCCGCACTCGTGGAGAAGAAGGACGCCCGCACGCCGGGACTGTCCAAGGGCAACGACCTCCCGCCGCCTTCCTCGCACCGCCGCACCAAGCGTGAGCGCGCCTTCGACGACGTACCGCGCTGGCAGATCTACGTGCCGCTCGGCATCTATCTGCTCTTCACGCTCATCCCGTTCTACTGGATGTTCCTCTTCGCCGTACGGCCCGCCGGCTCCACCTCGCTGGTGCCCTGGCCCATGACGGGGGACCACTTCTCCAAGGTCTGGAACGAGCGCAGCTTCGCGCTCTTCTTCCAGAACAGCATGATCGTCGGCGTCGCGACGCTGATCGCCACGACCCTCGTCGCGCTGGCCGGCGGCTACGCCCTGGCCCGGTTCGACTTCAAGATCAAGGGCGCCTTCATGCTGGCGCTGCTCTGCTCGCAGTTCATCCCGGGCGCGCTGATGCTCGTGCCGCTCTTCGAGATCTTCAAGAACCTCCAGATGATCAACTCCCTCGGGAGCGTCGTCATCGCGGAGACGGTCTTCCAGCTCCCCCTGTCGATCATCCTGATCAGCGGCTTCATCAAGAACGTGCCGGTCTCCCTCGAAGAGGCCGCCTGGGTGGACGGCTGCTCGCGCTTCAAGGCCTTCTGCGCAGTCGTCCTGCCGCTGCTGCGTCCCGGGCTGATCGCGGTCGGGTCGTTCGCCTTCGTCCACAGCTGGAACCACTTCCTGTTCGCCCTGATGTTCCTCAGCGAACAGGACAAGCAGACGATCCCGGTCGGCCTCAACACCCTGATCGGCGCCGACAGCGTCGACCTGGGGGCGCTGGCCGCGGGCGGTGTCATCGCCGCCGTGCCCGTGGTGATCGTCTTCGCCTTCATCCAGAAGTGGCTCATCACCGGCTTCAGCGCCGGCGCCGTGAAGGGATGACGCACATGACCTGGAAGCTCCGCCCCCGCACGACGCGCCGCGCCGCCGCCGCACTCGCCCTGCTGCTGGGCAGCCTGGCCCTCCAGCCGGGCGCCCGAGCGGCCACCGCGTCGCCGGACACGGCACCGGAGCCGGCCACCGCGCCCGGCGGGGACCTCGGCCGCGATCTCGGCCGGGAGGTGCTCGCCGACAACGACGGCTGGGCCGCGGAAGGCGCGGGAACGACCGGAGGCTCGGCCGCGGACGAGGACCACGTCCTCACCGTGCGCAACCGGGCCCAGCTCGTCGCGGCGCTCGACGGCGGCAGCTCCGTCCCCAAGATCATCCGGGTGGCGGGCACGATCGACGCCAACACCGACGACCGGGGGCGGCGGCTGGACTGCGCCGACTACGCCACCGACGGCTACGAGCTCGATGCCTACCTGGCCGCCTACGACCCCCGTACCTGGGGCGGCGCCAAGCCGGCCGGACCGCAGGAGGACGCCCGCAAGGCGTCCGCCGCCCGACAGGCCGAACGGGTCGAACTGCTCGTCGGATCGAACACCACGATCGTCGGCAGCGGCACGGGCGCCGTGCTCAAGGGCGCGAGCCTCCAGGTCAAGGACGCCGAGAACGTCATCATCCGTAACCTCGAACTCCGCGACGCCTACGACTGCTTCCCCGCCTGGCAGCCCAACACCGGTGGCCTCGGCGACTGGAAGACCGCGTACGACACGCTGTGGCTGCGCGGCGCCACCCACGTCTGGATCGACCACGTCACCGCGAGCGACAAGGGCCACCCGGACGACCGGGAGCCCACCTACTTCGGGCGCAACTACCTGCGCCACGACGGGCTCCTCGACATCACCAACGGCTCCGACCTCGTCACCGTCTCCTGGAGCCGTTTCACCGACCACGACAAGGCGATGCTCATCGGTAACGGCGACGGCGTGACCAGCGACCGGGGCAAGCTCCGCGTCACCCTGCACCACAACGAGTTCCACTCCGTCGTGCAGCGTGCGCCCCGGGTCCGCTTCGGCCAGGTCCACCTCTACAACAACCGTTACGTCGTTCCCGAGGACGGCGACTACCGCTACTCCCTCGGCATCTCCACCGAGTCCCGGATCGTGGCCGAGAACAACGCGTTCGAGACCCCCGGCCACGTCGAGGCCGCCGACCTGCTGAAGAGCTGGAACGGCAGCGCCCTCACCCAGCGCGGCACCGTGTTCAACGGCTTCCCCGTCGACCTGGTCCCCCTCTACAACGCCTACAACTCGGGCAGCGAGACCGACCTGGCCGCCGACACCGGCTGGACCCCCGCCCTGCACGGCCCCGTCGACAGCGCCGAGAAGGCCGCCGCCGAGGTCGCCCGCGAGGCCGGAGCGGGGAGGGCCGGATGAGCACGACACCGCTGCCCGTCGTCCTGGCCGGCGCCCGCGGTCACGGCCGCTGGCACCTCGCCAACCTCCGCCGCCTCCAGAACCAGGGCCTCGTCAGACTGGCCGGGATCTGTGAACTGAACCCGCTGACCGACGGTGAACTCGAGATGTTCGCCGGCGAGATGCCCGAGCAGTCCGCCGACTTCGGGGCTCTCCTGGACTCCACCGGCGCGCGCGCCGCCATCATCTGCACTCCCATCCCGACGCACACCACGCTGGCCCTGACGGCAGCGGCCCGGGGCGTCCACCTCCTCCTGGAGAAGCCGCCCGCCGCGACCTGGGCCGACTACGCCCGGATGGCCGAAGGCGTACGGGAGGCGGGCATCGCCTGCCAGGTCGGCTTCCAGTCCTTCGGCTCGCACGCCGTGCCGGCCATCAAGGACCTCGTCCGCTCCGGAGCGATCGGCACCGTACGGGGCATCGGCGCCGCCGGTGCCTGGGTCCGCGACGACGTCTACTTCCGGCGGGCGCCGTGGGCCGGACGCCGCAGGATGGGCGGGACCGACGTGGTCGACGGGGTACTCACCAACCCACTGGCCCACGCCGTCGCCACGGCACTGGAACTGGCCGGCCGGGGAACGGCCGAGGACGTCGCGTCCATCGAGACCGAGCTGTTCCGGGCCCACGACATCGAGTCCGACGACACCAGCTGCGTCCGCGTCACCACCACCGGCGGGCTGCCGGTGACCGTCGCCGTCACCCTCTGCGCGGAGGAGGCGGGCGAGCCGTACGTGATCGTCCACGGCGACCGCGGCCGCATCACCTTCTGGTACAAGCAGGACCGGGTCCTCGTCCAGCGCGCCGGGCACGGCCCCGAGGAGGCCGTGCACGGGCGGACCGACCTCCTGGAGAACCTCGTCGACCACCTGGAGCACGGCACCGCGCTCCTCGTACCGCCGGAGCGCACCGGCGCGTTCATGCGGGTCCTCGAAGCCGTACGCACCGCCCCCGAGCCCACCGCACTGCCCGCCACCGTCTGGCACACCCGGCCCGCCGACCAGGGCGACGGTGTGCGGCGCATCGTCCGCGGCATCGACGGCACGGTCGCCGCCGCTGCCGACACCCTCAGCCTCTACTCCGAACTAGGCGCCTCCTGGGCGCGACCCAGCGAGGTGAGCACACCATGACCACCGCACTCCTCAGCTGCGCCGGACGCCCCGTCGGCCGCTACGTCTACGGGCCGGAGACGGGCGGCCGGCCCTACCTCCACCCCGTCACCACCCTCGCCGGCACCCTCGTCACGGAGGAGCGCCCCGCCGACCACATCCACCACCTGGGCGCCTCCGTCGCGGTGCCCGACGTGTCCGGACACAACTTCTGGGGCGGGCGCACCTACGTCCGCGACCAGGGGCCCACCGAGCTCGACAACCACGGGGTCCAGCGCCACCTCGGCTGGAAGCTCCGCGACCCGGACGGTTTCGTGGAGGAGCTCAGCTGGGAGGCCGACGGCGCCGAGCTGCTGCGCGAGCACCGCACCGTCGCCGCGGCCGAACTCTCCGACACCGCCTGGGCGCTGGACCTCTCCTTCTCCCTCACCAACCGAGGCGGAACGGACCTCTCCATCGGCAGCCCCGCCACCAACGGCCGCCCCGGCGCCGGATACGGCGGCTTCTTCTGGCGTGCCCCCAAGGAGAGCGCCCCGCCCGCCGTGTTCAGCGGAACGCTCGACGGTGAGGAGGCCGTGCACGGCAGGACCGCCGACTGGCTCGCCCTCGCCGGGGACGGCTGGACGCTCGTCTTCGCCGGCGCGACCGACGAGACCCGGCGCGACCCGTGGTTCGTACGGACCACCGAATACCCGGGCGTCGGCTCCTCCCTCGCCGCGGACCGCAGGCTTCCCGTCGCCGCCGGAGCCACCGTCGTACGCAGGGTCGTCACCGTCGTCGCCGACGGACGCCTCGACCGGGCCGCCGCGGCCGCCCACGTCCGCAAGGCGGTCTCCGCATGACGATGCCCTGGACAGCCGACCTCGGGGACGGCACCTACCGCAACCCGGTCCTGAACGCCGACTGGTCCGACCCGGACGTCGTGCGCGTCGGCGACGACTACTACCTCACCGCGTCCAGCTTCGGCCGCGTCCCCGGACTGCCCCTGCTGCACTCCCGCGACCTCGTCAACTGGACGCTCGTCGGCCACGCCCTCGAACGGCTCGGCCCGGACGCCGACTTCGCCGTGCCCCGCCACGACTGCGGGGTGTGGGCGCCCTCGCTGCGCCACCACGCCGGACGCTTCTGGATCTTCTGGGGCGACCCCGACCACGGCATCCAGCAGATCAACGCCGAGGACATCCGCGGCCCCTGGAGCGCCCCGCACCTCGTCAAGTCGGGCAAGGGCCTGATCGACGCCTGTCCCCTGTGGGACGAGGAGACCGGGGAGGCCTACCTGGTGCACGCCTGGGCGAAGTCCCGCTCCGGCATCAAGAACCGGCTCACCGGCCACCGGATGAGCCCCGACGGACGTGAACTCCTCGACGAGGGCACGACCCTGATCGACGCCGACACGATCCCGGGCTGGTTCACCCTCGAAGGCCCCAAGCTCTACCGGCACGACGGCTACTTCTGGATCTTCGCCCCGGCCGGGGGAGTGGAGACCGGCTGGCAGGGCGCCTTCCGCTCGCGGACGTTCGACGGCCCCTACGAACAGCGGGTCGTCCTCGCCCAGGGCAGCACCGAGGTCAACGGACCCCACCAGGGCGGCTGGGTCCGGACGGCCGCCGGTGAGGACTGGTTCCTGCACTTCCAGGCCCGTGGGGCGTACGGCCGCGTCGTCCACCTCCAGCCGATGCGCTGGGACGGCGGCTGGCCGGTCATCGGCGACGAGGGCGAACCCGTCCTCACGCACCGCAGGCCCGAGGCCCCGGAGCAGGCCGTCGAGGCCCCGGCCTCCAGCGACGACTTCCCCGGCGGGCGCCACGGCCGCCAGTGGCAGTGGACGGCCAACCCCCGGCCGGGCTGGACGGTCGGCCACGCCGGCGACGGGCTGCGGCTCAGCTGCGTACGGACCGCGTACGCGCATGATCTGCGCGCCCTGCCCAACGTCCTGGTGCAGCGGCTGCCCGCCGAGGAGTTCACCGTCGAGGTGGGCATCACGCTCGCCACCGACGAACCGGGGGCAAAGGCCGGGCTCGCCGTCCTCGGCGACGCCTTCTCGTGGATCGGTCTGGAGGCCGGGCCCGACGGGAGGACCCGGCTCGTGCACCGGTACGCCGAGACCGTCGCCGAGCACGAGCGGGACGCCGAACACCCCCGCCCCGCCCCCGGGGCCTCCGCCCGCGTCCGGATCGAGGTCACCCGGGGCGCCCGCTGCCGCTTCTACGCCGACACCGGCGACGGGGCCGGTTTCCGGGCCTCCGGCCAGGTCTTCGCCGCCACCCCCTGGCGCTGGGTCGGCGCGCTGCTGGGACTCTTCGCCACCGCACCGGCCGGCAACGGGCCCTCCGGAACAGCCGGTTTCACCGCATTCCGCACCACCGGAAGACCACGCAGGACCTGACCCGCACCGCTGTATGGGAGCCGCAATGACGCACCTCCGTACCGAGCGCACCAGAGCGAGAACACTGTTCACGGCGATCGCCCTCGCGGCCGCCTTTCTCCTGCCCACCGCCCCGGGCGGGGCATCGGCCGCCACCGGGGCGCAGCCCGCCGCACACCACGGCGGCGGACGCCCCGGCACACCGCACGGCTTCGCCTCGCTGGCGGGCGGCACCACCGGGGGCCGTGGCGGTGAGGTGGTCACGGTCACCGACCAGGCGGGCCTGGAGAAGTACGCCGGTGCGGAGGAGCCCTACGTCATCCGGGTGGCCGGCTCCATCGCCGTCGAACCCTTCGGCGCCGACATCGACGTCGCCTCGGACAAGACCATCGTCGGGGCGGGCGACACGGGCGAGATCGTCCACGGCGAGCTCCACCTCAACCCGGGCACCAGCAACGTCATCATCCGCAACCTCACCATCCGCGACTCCTACGTCGAGGGTGACTGGGACGGGAAGACCAGCGACTTCGACGCGATCCAGATGGACTCGGCCGACCATGTCTGGATCGACCACAACCGGCTGACACACATGGGCGACGGGCTGCTCGACATCCGCAAGGACAGCCAGTACATCACCGTGTCGTACAACCACTTCGACAACCACAACAAGGCGCTCGGCATCGGCTGGACCGAGAACGTCACCACACAGATCACGATCGACCACAACTGGTTCAGCGGCACCAAGCAGCGCAACCCGTCCGCCGACAACTGCGCCTACGCCCACCTCTACAACAACTACCTCTCCGCGCAGGTGGCGGACGGGGACCCGCTGTGGACGTACGGGAACTGGGCGCGCGGCGCCACGAAGATGGTGATCGAGAACAGCTACTACCGGGACGTCCAGCACCCCTACCAGGCCGACGCCACGGCAGAGCTGGTCCAGCGCGGATCGATCCTGGAGAACACCACGGGCCGTACCGACACCTGGGGCACCGCCTTCGAACCGCGTCACTTCTACTCCTACACCCTCGACCGCGCCGCCGACGTACCGAAGCTGGTGACCCGGGACGCGGGCCCGCAGAAGTACATCGGCGCCGCGCCGCACGGCACACACCACTGACCTCCCCCCACTACGCGTACAGATCCGAGAGAGAAGAGCCGACATGAACATCTCGAAGACGCTCCGGGGGCGTACCGCGACCGCGGTGTCCCTCACCGCGGTCCTGGCGCTCGCGGCCACCGGCTGCGGGGACGACGGCAGCAGCTCAGGCACGGAGGGCAGCGGGAAGGGCGAGATCACCTTCTGGGACAACAACGGTGGTCCACGCACCGCCATCTGGACCGAGATCATCAAGGACTTCGAGAAGAAGAACCCAGAGATCAAGGTCAAGTACGTCCCGATCCCGATCGCGGACGTCCAGTCGAAGTACGACACGGCGATCGCGGGCGGCGGCCTGCCCGACGTGGGCGGCGTCGGCACCGCGTACCTGGCCAACATCGTGTCCCAGGAAGCCCTGGAGTCGGTCAGCGGCCGACTGGAGAAGTCGGAGCTGAAGGGCAAACTCGTCGAGAACATGGTCGAGAGCGTCAGATCCGCGGCCGGCCGTGGCGACGACGTGTACGCCGTGCCGACCTCCGCGAACAACGGTGCGCTCTGGTACCGCACCGACCTGTTCGACGCGGCGAAGCTGGAGGCGCCCACCACCTGGCCCAAGTTCTACGAGGCCGCCGACAAGCTCACCGACGCGAAGAACAACAAGTTCGGCTACACGATCCGCGGCGGCGCCGGCTCCATCGCCCAGGCCCTGGACGCGATCTACGGCCAGACCGGCATCACGGAGTTCTGGGACGGCGAGGAGACGACCCTGAACGACCCGAAGAACGTCGCGGCGCTGGAGAAGTACGCCGCCCTGTTCAAGAAGACGACGCCGGCCGCCGACGTCAACAACGACTTCACCAAGATGGTCGCCCAGTGGGACACCGGCACCATCGGGATGCTCAGCCACAACCTGGGCTCCTACCAGGACCACCTGAAGGCGCTGGGTGAGGACAAGTTCGCCGGGATACCCGCCCCCATCGGGGAGGGCGGCACCCGCGTCCAGGTCTCCAACCCCGTCGACGGTCTCGGCCTGTTCCGCTCCAGCAAGAACAAGAACGCGGCCTGGAAGTTCATCGAGTTCGCGGCCTCGCACGAGTCCAACAGCAAGTGGAACGAGTCCGCGGGCGCCATCCCGGCCAACACCGACGCGGCCAAGGACCCGTGGATCAACGAGACGGAGCCCACCGCGCTCGCCGCGAAGACCCTCACCGACGGTTCCACCAAGATCGTCGACCTGCCGTACTACCTGCCCGACTGGAACAACATCAGCAAGGCCGACAACGAGCCGGAGTTCCAGAAGCTGCTCCTCGGCAAGGTCACGGCCAAGGACTTCCTGGACAAGATGGCCGAAGAGCTGAACGCGTCCCAGAAGGAGTGGAAGGAACTGGGCAACGGCTGACCCCGGCCGTCCCACCCCGGTCCCACCCCCATTGACCGGGGGTCCGGCGGCGGTCCGGGTCGCACCCCGCCGCCGGTCCCTCTTCTACGCACCACCTCACGTTTGTCCTCCGAGAGAGGCAGTCATCCTGTGTCACTCACCCGTAGACAGACGGCAGCCGCGCTCCTCGCGCTGCCCCTCGCCCTCAGTGCCACCCCCGCGCTCGCACACGGCAGCGGGGGCGGGGGAAAGCCCCGGCCCCGGACACTCCACATCGCGGGCGACTCCACAGCGGCCCGGAAGTACGCCGCCGCCGCACCCGAGACCGGTTGGGGCATGGCCCTGCCCTTCTTCCTCGGCCGTGCGCTCGGTGTCACCAACCACGCGGTGAACGGCCGGAGTTCGAAGAGCTTCATCGACGAGGGCCGTCTCACCGTCCTCCTGGACGGCGTCCGCGCGGGCGATGCCGTCCTCATCCAGTTCGGGCACAACGACGAGAAGACCGAGGACCCCGCCCGCGGTACCGACCCGTACACCACCTACCAGGAATACCTGCGTCAGTACATCAAGGGCGCCCGTGACCGGCACGCGGAGCCCGTGCTGATCACCCCGGTCGAGCGCCGCCGCTTCGCCGAGGACGGCACCGCGAAGCCCACCCACGGGGAGTACCCCGCCGCGATGCGCGCCCTGGCAGCCGAGGAGGGCGTGACCCTGCTCGACGTCCAGGCACTCTCCCTCGCGCGCTGGCAGGAACTCGGACCGGACGGGACCGAGGCGTACTTCAACTGGCTGGAGCCCGGCGAGTCGCCGAACTATCCCGACGGCAAGCAGGACAACACCCACTTCCGGCCCGACGGCGCCGTCGACGTGGCCCGCATGACCGCCCGCGCGCTGCTGGACGAGCGCGTGCTCGCCCCGCGCGAGCTGCGCCGTCTCGACGAGCCGGTGCCCGGCTCGTGGATCACCTGGCCGCAGGCCTGATCCGCGCCCGCCCCGTTCACCAGGTCCTGCTCTCCCCGTTCGCCAGGTTCTCCTCTCCCTGTTTCCCGCGTACGACAGTTAAGGATTCGCCATGCCCGCACGCATGAGACATGTCCGCGCCATCGCCGTCGTGATGGGCTGTGCCTCGCTGGCCCTCGCCGTGACCCTCCCCGCCCAGGCCGCCGCCCACCACCGCAAGGGAATCGAGCGCGAGGTACTGCCGGCGGGCGACGGCTGGGCCGCCGCCGAGGGCTCCACCACGGGCGGCGCCGGGGCCACCCCCGACCACGTCTACACCGTGAGCGACCGTGCCGAGCTCATCGCCGCCTTCGAGGAGGCGGGCGACGCGCCGAAGATCATCCGGATCGACGGCACCGTCCACGGCAACTCCGACGCCGCCGGCACCCCGATCGGCTGCGAGGCGTACCAGCGGGACGGCTACACCCTGGAGAAGTACCTCGCCGCCTACGACCCGGCCGTCTGGGGCAGGGACGAGGTTCCGGCGGGCCCACTGGAGGACGCCCGCGCCGCGTCCGCGAAGCTGCAGGCGGCCGCGGTCAACGTGAACGTCCCGTCCAACACCACGCTCGTCGGCGTAGGCGAGGACGCCACGATCATCGGTGCCAGCCTCCAGGTGAAGAACGTCTCCAACGTCATCGTCCGCAACATCTCCTTCGAGGACACCTACGACTGCTTCCCGCAGTGGGACCCCACCGACGGTGACAACGGCGCCTGGAACTCCGAGTACGACAACCTCGTCGTCTACGGATCCAGCCACGTCTGGGTCGACCACAACACCTTCAGCGACGGGGACCGCCCCGACGCCGACCAGCCCCACTACTTCGGGCGGGTGTACCAGCAGCACGACGGCCTCTTCGACATCGTGCGCGGCGCCGACCTCGTCACCGTGTCGTGGAACGTCCTCAAGGACCACGACAAGACCATGCTCATCGGCAACAGCGACGGCGCCGGGGCGAGCGACCGGGGCAAGCTCCGCGTGACGCTGCACCACAACCTCTTCCAGGACGTGAAGGAGCGCGCGCCGCGCGTCCGCTTCGGCCAGGTCGACTCGTACAACAACCACTTCGTCGCCACCGAGGGCGCCGCCTACGGCTACACCTACGGCATCGGCGCCGAGTCCGCGCTCGTCGCGGAGCACAACGCCTTCACCGTGCCCGCCGGCTTCGACAAGGCGACCATCCTCAAGAAGTGGTCCGAGTCCTCCCTCACGGCGGAGAACAACTACGTCAACGGGCGGAAGACCGACCTGATCGCCGTGCACAACGCGGGCGTGCCCGCCGAGCAGCTCACCGAGGGCGCCGGCTGGACCCCGACGCTCCGCACGAAGACCGACAGCCCGCGCGCCGTCCCCGGCCTGGTGGACCGCAAGGCGGGAGCCGGCAAGGCCCCTGGCTGCTGAGGCCACCCGAACCGGCCGGAGCGGCACCGCACGCTCTCCACCACCCCGGAGAGCGCCGCTCCGGCCCACCACCCCGTAGAAGGAGTACCGCCATGCCCAGCAGACGCAGTGCGCTGACCCTGCTCGCGGGTGCCGGCGCCGCCCTCGCCCTCGGCACGCCCGCCGCACACGCCAGGCCCACGCACCCCCGCCCGTTCGGCCGTTACGGTTCGCCGTCCCGGCGCCTCGACGCACTGACGCTGTACGTCGACCCGCACGGCAGGGGCGACCACACCGACGTACAGTCCGCCGTCGACGCGGCATCCGGCACCGGCCGTACCCTGGTGCTCGCCCCCGGCACCTACCGGGGCACGGTCCTGGTCACCGCCGCCCGGGCGGAGCTCACACTGATCGGCGCGAGCGGCGACCCCCGCGACACCGTCGTCGTCCACGACAACGCGGCCGGTACGCCCAAGCCCGACGGGTCAG
Organism: Streptomyces sp. NPDC005794; assembly: GCF_042871445.1. Lineage (NCBI taxonomy): Bacteria > Bacillati > Actinomycetota > Actinomycetes > Kitasatosporales > Streptomycetaceae > Streptomyces > Streptomyces sp. NPDC005794. Next base: position 103,477 of record NZ_JBIAIN010000023.1, on the reverse strand, counting down.
GCACCTACGGCACGAGCGGCTCGGCCACCGTCACCGTCCAGGCCGCGGGCTTCACCGCCCGCGACGTGACCTTCGCCAACGACTGGCTGCGCTCCGACAATCCGGAGTACACCGGCACCCAGGCCGTCGCGATCAAGGTGCAGGGCGACCGGTCCGCGTTCTACGGCTGCCACTTCCTCGGCCACCAGGACACCCTGTACGCCGACTCCCTCGCCCTCACCGCCTTCGCCCGCCAGTACTACCGCGACTGCTACGTCGAGGGAGACGTCGACTTCGTCTTCGGCCGCGCCACCGCCGTCTACGACCGCTGCCACTTCCGCACCCTGACCCGCACCGACCTGGCCTCGGCCCCGTACGGCTTCGTCTTCGCGCCCAGCACCGCCGGAGCCAACCCGCGCGGCTACCTGGTCCTGCGCTCCCGGATCACCAGCACCGCCCCCGACGCGTACTACAAGCTGGCCCGCCCCTGGGTGCCCTCGTCGGACCTCACCGCCCACCCGATGCTGACCGTCCGCGACAGCCACCTCGGCGCGGGCATCGACGCGGTCACGCCGTACGGCACGATGTCCTCGGGCTTCCCCTGGCAGGACCAGCGCTTCGCCGAGTACCGCAACACCGGTCCCGGCGCGCGCGTCACGGTCCCCGCCGACCGTCCGCAGCTGACGGCGTCCGAGGCCCGCGCGCACACCCCGGCCGGCTTCCTGGGCGACTGGCGCCCCGACGCATGACCCTGGGGATCACCCAGCGGGTACTCCCCGCCTTCTACGAGCGGCTGAGGGACGAACTCACCTTCCCGCTCTCCTGGGAGAGGTCCGCGACCCGTGACTTCCCGGCCTGGCGTGCCGAGGCGCGCGCCGTGGTCGGGGAGTCGCTGCTGCAGCCGCCGGACCCCGGCCCCGAGCCGTTCGACCCGGTGACCGTCGACGCGTGCGAGGCGGGCCGGTACACCGCGCGCACCGTGGAGTTCGCCCTCAGCCGTTACGGGCGGGCCCGCGGCTCGCTGCTGGTGCCGCACGGGACGGGGCCCTTCCCCGCGGTGCTGATCCTGCACGACCACGGGGCCGAGTTCACCATCGGCCGTGAGAAGGCCGTTCGGCCCCGTTCGGCCCCTGACCGCCTCGCACGCGCGACCGCGTGGGCCCGGCGGCACTACGACGGCCGGTTCATCGGCGACGACCTGGCCGCCCGTGGCTACGCCGTGCTCGCCGTGGACACCCTGGGCTGGGGCGACAGAGGACCGCTGGCCTACGAGGACCAGCAGGCCCTGGCCGCCAACCTCCTCCAGCTGGGCACGTCCCCGGCCGGCCTCGCCGCCCACGAGGACATCCGGGCCGTGGCCTTCCTCGCGTCACTGCCCGAGGTGGACGAACGGCGCGTCGGCGCGCTGGGATTCTCCATGGGCGCCTACCGCGCCTGGCAGCTGTCCGCCCTGTGCGACGGCGTCCGGGCGGCGGCGGCCGTCTGCTGGATGACGGGGCTCAAGGAGATGATGGTCCCGGGCAACAACACGCTGCGCGGCCAGTCCGCGTACTTCATGCTGCACCCCGGGCTGCACCGCCACCTCGACATCCCGGACGTGGCGTCCCTCGCCGCCCCGAAGCCCGCCCTCTTCCACGCGGGCGGCCGGGACCACCTGTTCACGGCGGCCGGGGTGGAGTCGGCGTACGCGAAGCTGCGCGCGGTCTGGGAGTCGCAGGGAGCGGGCGACCGGCTCACCACCACCGTCTGGCCGGAGATCGGCCACGCGTTCACGGTGGCCATGCAGGACGAGGTGTACGCCTGGCTGGACACGTGGCTCGCCCGGGATCAAGGCTCTTGACGACTCGGCGGTCGGCCGGGCCTGACGCGGAGCCTCGACGTCGCCCCGACACGTGAGCCCTGCCTGCTCATGCGCGAGGTGCCCGACCGTACGGAGTGCGTCGGGCACCTCACGCGGTGGTTGTCCCACCTATCCGCGCGACCTCTAAGGCGCGTCCACCAAGGTGCGGCCGTCGGCCGGAGTGAGCGAGGCCAGGCCGTTGGCGTAGGCGGACTCGACACGGGCCTGTTCGGCCGTGTCCGGGACCGCGTTCCTGCAACTGGTGCCTGCGCTCGACCCTGACATCAGCTGGGAGCACGGGCCGGGCTTGGTGTCGGGCAGGCCCAAGCTGTGCCCGATCTCGTGCGCGGCGATGCGGGTCTTGTCATGGCCTTGAGATACCGCCTGGCTGCCGAGTTCGACGCGCACCTGGCCGCCCGGGCGCACCGGCCCGAGTGTCGCCTGCGGCCAGCCGCTGGTGGCGACGATCTGGATCTCGGCCCGGGTGCCAGGTGTGGCTTCGACCAGCTTGACGTTGCCGACGTTCTGGTTCCACGAGGCGACTCCGGCGGTGATCGCCGCTTCCCAGCCGGCTGCTCGGCTGTCGTCGTAGCGGAGTGTCACTACCGCTGCCGCGTTCTGCGTCGCGGCCGGCTCCGGTGCGGGCGCGGCGTGCGCCGCTGTTGCTGCGGCCAGGGTGACCGCGGCGGCGGTGCCGGCTGCCTTCAGCCATAAGGAGTGCGGCATTGCTGTCCCTTCACTCGTGCGGGACTCGGCTCAGATCGGAACCGAGAGCGGGGCAGGAGGCTGCGTCAGCGGGTGGCTGGTCGCAGGTTCTCCCGGGGCCTCAGATGTATGCCCTTCACCCTGCACTTATCATGCCCCTGTCATGAAAGTGGCCGGAAAAAGGTGTGTGTGCGAACGGTGGACCCGGCCGCGGCCCGAGAGGTGCGTTCAGCGGCTGTGGCCGCCGGTGTGGCATTCGGATACCTGTACAAGTAAGCTAAACCTAACCTAACGGTGTCTCTCGTTCAGGAGTGGTTCTTCGATGCCGCAATCGCTCGCAGCCCGCCAAGTGCCACCGCAGAGGCCCATGTTCGCGAGTGTCGTCGGGGTGCGCCGGCTCACGGCGCGCATGGTCCGGATCACGCTGGCCGGGGACGGCGTGGGTGATTTCCACTACGCGGGCCCCGACCACCTGGTGCGGCTGTTCCTCCCGGTCAGCGATGACCTGCAGCTGCCGACCGGCTCCGACTGGTGGACCGAACTGCAGGCGATGCCGGAAGAACGGCGCCCCGTGGTCCGCAACTACACGGTTCGCCGGATCGATCACGTCCGCCGCCGGCTCGACATCGACTTCGCGCTGCACGGGGACAGCGGTCCGGCGTCCGCCTGGGCCGGCACGGCCGAGCCCGGCGACCGGATCGGCATCCTCAGTGATGGTGCCCGGTATCAGGCCGGTGACGCGGACTGGCAGCTGCTGATCGGCGACGAGACGGCTCTGCCCGCGATCGCCTCCATGCTCGAAGGCGCCCGCACCCCCGTGCACACCTTGCTCGAAGTCAAGGATGAGCAGGACGTGCTGGACCTGGCCGGTGAGGCGACCTGGCTGTACCGCTCGGGCTCCCCCGGTTCCCGCACGGTGGAGGCGCTGCGCGCCCTGCCCTTCCCGCCCGGTACGCCGTACGTCTGGGTGGCCGGCGAGTCCACCCTGGCCACGTCCGTGCGGCGTTACCTGGTGAACGAGCGAGGTGTCGACAAGCAGCAGATCTACTTCTGCGGTTACTGGCGGGGTACGCCCTCCACCGCCGGAGCGGCCGCCGAATCGGAACGGGAACCGGCGCACGCCTGATCCGGCGGCTGCCGCGCGGACTCCAGCGTTCCCACGCACGTGGCCGGCCCCGCCCGACGGCCGGGCGTCGGCTCACCCGTGCCGTCGGCCTCGGCCCCGGCTCACAGGCCTCGCCAGAGGTTGGCGTAGGCCGCGTTCTCGATGGTCCGCCTCTGGCGTACGGCCTCCAGCTCCATCACCGCGTCGTGGACGACGGCCACCACGGTCGTCACCGCCTCGTCATCGAGGTCGGACTCGTCGTCGGATCGCCCGCCGTCGACGCCCACGACCGAGGCGAGGGCGGTCAGGACGGGTTCCTTCTCCTCCCGGCGATCGGCTGCCCGGCGGCGGCCGGGCGTATCGACCGGTTCCACGCGTTCCGAGCCGAAGGGCGACCGGCCGGTTCGCTTCCGCGTCAGCTCGCCGTCCTCCTCCAACGCGGCCTGGTACGCGGCCGCGAGGTCCCGGCCCCGGCGCCACAGCCAGTCCTCGATCCGCTCGTGAGGCGGTTGCCGAGTGAGCTGTGCCGCGGCCTCGCCGAGGAGCCGATCGTCCGGCGCCGGCGACTCGCCCGGCACGATACGGTCGCCGTCCACGGTGACGGCCCCCGCACCGATGAGATCGATCAGCTCGGCTCCCGCGAGTGCGAGGGACAGGTCACCCTGCCCCACGGCGTGCTCCGGCCCCGGGTCCATGGTGATGATGAACAGGTCTTTCGCCGTGGTCATGAACGGCTCCCCTCGGAGGCATCGGCAAAGATGCGTCCCCCGGCCCGGCGCGCATCCGGAGCTGGTTCGGTGCCGAGGCGACTGTCACGATCAGTATCGCCTCCGTCCGGGCGGCCGAAGCCCTGGGAGACCGGGCGCGGCGGTATTCACCCGTTCTGCGTCCTCGTCACGTCCGTCGTCCGCCCGGGGAACCGCTCCAGGTGTCCTGTCCCGATGAGCGGAGTCGCGTGCCGACCGGCCCCGGGCTTCCGGCTACCCGTCTCACGAACCGGAAGGGCGCGCCTCGACCTCCCCAGGTTTCGGCGCGCCCTCTCACCCCTGCTCGGAGGAGTGATCGTCATGGCCACCGGGAAGCGACCGCTCGCGGTTCGTCAGATCCCGGCCCGTGCCCGGCCGGCGAACAACCGGCCGGGAGGCACATGATCTGCCGGACAGTCCTAGTCGTAGCTGAGGTCGGACGCGGTGTAGCGGCAGTACGTGCCGTCCGGACCGCTGCCCGTCTCCTTCGGCTCGGCGCCGGTGTTGTTGCCGGTGTAGCGGATGCACGGCTTGATCTTCTTGCTGCTGTCACCGTGGATCCGCACCGAACGCAGCGCCGCGGTGTCCCCGTAGTTGGTGTTGATGCCGACCAGGGACTTGCCCGGCGCCGTGATGTCGACGTCGTTCACGATGATGTCGCGCTTGTACTGCTTGGAGCAGTTGCCGCAGGACCGGACGAGCTTGCCGAAGTCCGCGACCTGGAACTTCGTGATGACCAGCTTGCCCGCGCCGTTGAACTGGAAGACCTTGTCGGAGGCCTTCTTGGCGCCGCCGCCGTGCACCGTGTAGACGGAGCCGGTCGACGTGCCCTTGAAGGACGCGGCGTCCTCGCCGACGTCCTCCCACCAGACGTTCTGGATCGTGCAACTGCCGGAGCAGTGCACGCCGTCGGCGGCGGGCGAGCCCAGGATGACGTTCTTGAGCGTCGCTCCGTCGGCCAGCTTGAAGATCGGGTCCTGGCCCTCGTCCTGACCGTCCCCGCCGAGGTCGCCGCTCCCGTAGAAGCGCTTCAGGGATCCGTCGTACGTCCCCGAGACCGCGATGGTCTTCGAGACGGCCTTGGTGCCGGTGGCACTGGGCCACGCGGGCACGGCGGCAGCCGCCGCCCCGGCGGGCTGCAGCATCACATTGGTGGCCAGAGCGGCGCCGGTGAGACCCAGGGCCGCGGTCAGGGCGGCGGCCATACGGCGCTTGCCGGGCCTGCGCCTGTGCGTGTGCGCTCGTTCACTCATGCTCGTTCGGTCCCGTTTCCTAGGGGGTGGGGTCAGTGTGTTGCGCTCATAGGTCGCCACCGCCAGGAAAAGGGTTGCCGTGTTCCGGATATGTTTTTTCCGCGCCCACCGCGACGGCCCTCTCTTCGAGCCGTCCCACCCCCCGCGCTCAGTGCGTCGCCGTGAAGACGCCGCCCACGGAGGTCTGTTCACCCGCCGTGCCCGCACGCGCCGTGTAGTCGTCCCGACCGGTGTCACGGGCGCCGGACGTGTGGTTGTACTGCCCCGCGAAGGTGTGCGTACCGGTCGGCACGCTCCGTCCCGGCTTCAGGGCCCAGCGGTAGACGAGGAAACCGTCCTCCTCGCGTGCCGACGCCGCGAAGTCCCGCTCCGGCAGGGAGCGCCAGGCACCGGTGGTGCTCACCCCGCCGTTCAGCGCGATCCGGAGCTCGACGGTGAGCGAGGACAACGGCCGGTCCGTCTTGATCGTCACTTCGCTCTGCGACCAGTAGCTGTTGCTGTTCGGGTTCAGTGAACCGTCCGACCACAGCGGGCCCTTCCCGGCGGGCAGCGCACCGCCGCGATTCGGGGACGGCGCACTGTCCGGGGAGGGCGACGCGGGCTCGGCGGCCACCCGCTGCCCGCCCGCCGGCTCGTCCTGCCCCGCCGAGGTGACAGCGAACGCGCCGGCGGTCAGCACTCCGCACACCGCCGCCGTCGCGCCGGCGACCCGCAGCCAGGGCATCGGCATGCGAGGGGGGCGCGCGGGACGGACCGGCGGTTCCTCCGCCATGCCGCGCTCGATCCGGGCCAGCATCCGTGCCCGGTCGGGGCGGTGCGACGTGGCGGCCGTGCGCAGCCGCTCCCGCAGGTCCTCGTCCATCATCGCCTTCCTCCGGTGTGCTGCCCGGCGGCCGCCACCTGTACCTGTGCCGCCGGGGTCTGGGGCCCGAGCAGACGCTGGAGTTCCGCCACACCACGCGAGGTCTGGCTCTTCACCGTACCCACCGAAACCCCGAGGACCAGAGCGGTGTCCCGTTCGGACAGGTCGAAGGCGTGCCGCAGCACCACGCACGCGCGCTTGCGGAACGGCAGCCGGCGCAGGGCCTCTTGGACGTCCACCACGGCCGACACGTCGGGCCCGTCCGCCGCGTAGCCGTCCCCGGCCCCGCGGGGCGCCCAGAACAGCGCGATCCTTCGGCGCTCACGCACCGCGCTGCGGATGCGCGTACGCGCCAGGTTGGCCACGACGCCCCTCGCGTAGGCCGCCGGATGGTCGGCGCCCCTGATCCGGTCCCAGCGGTGCCAGAGCGCCATGAGCGCGTCGGCGGCCAGATCGTCCGCAGCGTCGGCCTCGCCCGTCAGCAGATGGGCGAGCCGGGCGAGTTCGGCGTAGTGCGCCTCGAAGAACGCGTGGAACTCGGCGGCAGCAGCATCATCCAGGACTGTGCCCACGGGTACCTCTTCTCTGCACGGGATCCCTGCACGCTCGAACGGGTTGTGTACGTTCCCAACTCCGTTCGCGAGGCGTGAGCGTACCAATGCGAACTCCGGGAGCGCTTCGACGCGTGTGAGCCTCCCAGTAAGGCGTAACACGGCGAAAACCTGAACCCCTCTGCGCCGGGTGAACGATCCGGGGGATCGCCGCGTCGCCCCCTCACGACGCGGGGATCCCCGGAGGCTCACCCGGCGGCGGGCCACGGAGAAGGATCGCGGCAGGTCAGCACACCCACGTGTCGGAGCCGACGCCGGCCTTGAAACGGCCGTCGGAGAAGGTGTTCAGATCCCCGGCGTGCAGTCCGCCACGGCCGCCCGCGCCGGGGGCGGCGGTCGTCGCCACCCCCAGGCCGGCCAGCAGCACGGCCCCCGACGCGACGGCTGCCTTCGCCCGCAACCCGCAAAGGCCGAGGTGAAGGGGGAGTTGCGACGGAGCCCGATCACACCGCGCACCCGGGCGCAGGACCGAGGACGGAGTGCGGCAGGCATCCGGCAGCCACCACGCCGCCACCGCCCCGCCGGGCGGTGGCGGAACGGCTCACCCCTTCAGGGCCGCCTTCATCATCTTCTGCGCGATCGGCGCCGCCAGCCCGTTGCCGCTGACCTCGGAACGCGCCGCCCCGGAGTCCTCGACGACCACCGCGACCGCGACCTGCTTGCCGGTGGAGCCGTCCTTCGCGTACGAGGTGAACCAGGCGTACGGGGTGTTGCTGTTGTCCACGCCGTTCTGCGCGGTTCCCGTCTTGCCGCCCACCTCCGCACCGTCGATCCGCGCGTTGCTGCCGGTCCCCTCCTCCACGACGGTGACCATCGCGCTGCGCAACTGCTCGGCCGTCGATTCCTTCACGACCCGACGGGTGTCGCCGTCCGGGTACTCCTGCAGCGTGGAGCCGTCGGCGTCGGTCACCTTGGAGACCATGTGCGGCGAGGCCAGCTCGCCGCCGTCGGAGAGCGCGGCCGAGACCATGGCCATCTGCATCGGGGTCGCGGTCACCTCGAACTGCCCGATCCCGGTCAGCGCGGTCTGGGCCTTGTCCATACCGGTCGGGTAGACGCTCTCGGACGCCCGCACGGGCACGTCCAGCTTCTCCGTGTCGAAACCGAAGGCGTCCGCCATCGCCTTCAGCTTGTCCTGGCCGAGATCGGCCGCCACCTTCGCGAAGACGTTGTTGCAGGAGTACTGGAGCGCGGTGCGCAGCGTGGCGTCCTCGCAGGGCGCCGAAGGGTTCTCGTTGGACAGGACCGTGCTCGTGTTCGGCAGGGTGTACGGATCGGGGCTGTCCGTGGGCTCGTCGACCGAGCCGTACAGGCCGTTCTCCAACGCCGCCGAGGCCACCACCAGCTTGAACGTCGATCCGGGCGGCAGCGGCTGCCGCAGCGCCCGGTTGACCAGTGGCTTGGCCGTGTCGTCGAGCAGCTTCTGCCAGGCGTCGCCGTCCGTCGTCCCGCTGATGCCGGAGGGGTCGTACGAGGGCGAGGAGACCATCCCCAGGATCCGCCCGGTCTCCGGGTCCATCGCGACCGCCGCGCCCCGGTCGTCGCCGAGCGCCTCGAAGGCCGCCTTCTGCACGTCCGGGTCGATGGTCGTCAGCACGTCCCCGGGGGCCGCCTGCTTGCCGGTGATCACATCGGCGGGGCTCTTGAGCCGGTCGTCGGTGCCGTCGAGGACATCGCTGTAGATGCCTTCGAGCTGGGTGGCCCCGTAGGCCTGCGAGCTGTAACCGGTGACTGCCGCGTACAGCTCGCCCTGGGTGTAGGTGCGTTTGTAGCGGAGGTCGTCGCCGTCCGTCTCCTTCGAACCGGTGACCGGGGAGCCGGCCACGATGATGTCGCCGAGCGGCCGCGCGTACTGCGCGATCGTGTTCCGCCGGTTGTGTTCGTCGTCTGCGAGCGCCCGGGCCTCGTACGCCTGCACCCAGGTCGCCCGCACCAGCAGGGCGAGAACCATCAGCAGACAGAAGACCGAGGCGCGCCTGATCGTCTTGTTCATCCCGCTGGAGGGACGAATGGGGGCGCCGGGTACGTTCCCGTTCGTGTTCCTTCTCACCGGTTTCTCCGGTGCGCGCGCAGGGCCGGTCAGCCGGGAGTGATGAACCGTGACTCGTACGCCGCGATCACCGCCTGCGCAGGGTCCCGGGCGCCGGTCCTCGCGAGCACCGCCGCCACATGCGTCTTCGCCGTGCCGGCCGCACCTCCTGCGCGACGACGATCCGCCTCCGCCGGACGCCTCCGGGTCAGGTGTCCAGCCGCAGGAGCAGCTCGTCGGTCTCCTCGCCGCGCGCCTGGGCGTAGCCCCGGTCGGTGCCGGTCACGGTGAACCCGCACTTCTCCAGCACCCGCACCGAGCCCGTGTTGTCGGCAGCCGCCCGCGCGTGCAGCGGCCGCTCCTGTACGGCGTCGAGGAGCACCCGCAGCGCGGCGGTCGCGAGCCCCTTGCCCCAGTGCGCCCTGTCCACCCAGTAGGTGACCTCACGCTCGGCCGGCGACCCGTACACCCCGACACTGCCGACCACCGCACCGTCGGCGAGCACCGTGCGCATGATCACCGTGTCCGAGGCGCGGATACGCTGCCAGTGGGCGTTGAACATGGCCCGGTCGGACGGATCGGCGCTGGTGAAGGCCGCCATCCTGGTCGCCTCCCGGTCGCTCATGAACGCGAAGAACAACGGCAGGTCGGCGTCCCGGACCTCACGCAGCGAGATGTGCACCGGTCAGAGCCTCCGGGTCGCGAGGGTCAGCCGGTCGCGGGCGTCGAACAGGGCGTCCTTGACCATCTGTTCATGCGCCGTGGTGAGCCGCGCGACCGGCACCGAGCAGCTGATCGCGTCGCGTGACGGCGTGCGGTACGGGATCGCGACGCCGAAGCAGCGCAGTCCCAGCGTGTTCTCCTCGCGGTCCACCGCGTAACCCTGCTCGCGGATGAGGTGCAGCTCCTCGATCAGCTTCTCGCGGTCGGTGAGGGTGTGCTCCGTCAGCGCCGGCAGCGTCTCGGGCAGCATCTTGCGGACCTGCTCGTCGCTGTGGGTCGCCAGCAGCGCCTTGCCGAGCGAGGTGGAGTGCGCGGGCAGCCGGCGGCCGACGCGGGTGAAGGGGCGCAGATAGTGCTGGGACTGCCGGGTGGCGAGGTACACCACGTTCGTCCCGTCCAGCCTGGCCATGTGGATGGTCTCCGTGGTGTCGTCGGAGAGCCGGTCCAGGGTGGGGCGGGCGGCGGCGACGACCTCGTCGCCGTCGATGTACGAGGTGCCGACGAGCAGGGCGCGCACACCGATCCCGTACCGGGTGCCCGTGGCGTCGGTCTCCACCCAGCCGAGCTCCACCAGCGTGCGCAGCAGCATGTAGAGGCTGGACTTGGGGTAGCCGACGGCCTCCTGCACGGCGGCCAGCGAGTGCATACCGGGGCGCCCCGCGAAGTATTCGAGCAGTTCCACCGTCCGTACCGCGGACTTGACCTGTGCCCCACCGGACTCGCCTACCGACATGCCTTATGCCCCTTCCAGCCTTCTTGTACGACCCTGCGACTTCTTGCCAACACTGAGCGCCCGGAAATAGAGTTCCCATGTATTCACGATCAGGAACGCTGTTCAGAATACCGAACAACTTCTCCTGTGTGGCAGTGGACCGGAAGGAAACACGGTGGCAGCAGCACCAGTCTGGAGCGTCGACCCCCGGACGGGGAACCCGCGTGAGCAGGTTGCGGTGGAGGCTACAGCGGAGGAGGTCGACCGCGCGGTCCGGGCGGCGCACGCGGTGCGTGGGGCGCTGGCCGACCGCACCGTACGCGCCGCGTTCCTCCGCACCGCGGCCGACCTCCTCACCGAGGCCCAGGAACACGTCATCGAGGCGGCCGACGCGGAGACCGCGCTCGGCCCCGCCCGGCTGACCGGCGAACTGGCCCGCACGGCCGCCCAGTTGCGGGCCTTCGCGGAGGTCGTCGACGAGGGCGCCTACCTCGACATCCACATCGACCACGAGGACGGCAGCAGGACCCCGCCCTGGCCGGACCTGCGCCGCTACAAGATCCCGCTCGGCGTCGTCGCCGTCTACGCCGCAAGCAACTTCCCGCTCGCCTTCTCCGTCCCCGGCGGCGACACCGCGAGCGCGCTCGCCGCGGGCTGCCCGGTCGTGGTCAAGGCTCACCCCGACCACCCGGCGACGTCGGAGATCTGCGCCTCGCTCCTGCGCAGGGCGGCAGCGCAGCACGGTCTGCCCGAGGACGTCCTGACCGTGGTGCACGGCTTCGAGGCGGGTGTCGAGCTGGTGAAGCACCCGCTCGTCTCCGCCGCCGGATTCACCGGTTCGATCCGTGGCGGCCGCGCCCTCTTCGACGCCGCGGCCGCCCGGCCCACCCCGATCCCCTTCCACGGTGAGCTCGGTTCGCTCAACCCCGTGGTCGTCACCGAGGCGGCCGCCGCCGAGCGCGGTGAGCAGATCGGTGCCGGGCTCGGTGGCTCGATGACCATGGGCGCCGGACAGTTCTGCACCAAGCCCGGCTTCGTGTTCGCCCCGACCGGTGAGGCGGGCGACCAGCTGCTGAAGTCGCTGACCGAGACGGTGAGCGGTACGGGCGCCGGGGTCATGCTCGACCACCGGATGCGCGACGCCTTCGTCCACGGAGTGGCCGAGCGGGCAGCGCTCCCGGACGTGGACGCCCCGGTCACCCCGGGCGCGGGCGGCGAACACACGGTCTCCGCCGGCTTCTTCACCGTACCGGCGCGGCGGCTGGCCCAGGAGGGCCCGCACGACGCGCTCCTGGAGGAGTGCTTCGGCCCGGTCACCGTCGTCGCGCGCTACGACTCCGCCGACGAGATCACCGCGGTGCTGTCCCGCCTGCCGGGGAACCTCACCGCCACCCTCCAGATCGCCACGGAGGAGGCCGACGGCAGCGCCGCCGGACTGCTGGCCGAGCTCACCCCGGTGGCCGGACGCGTCCTGGTCAACGGCTGGCCGACCGGTGTCGCCGTCGCCCCCGCCCAGCACCACGGCGGCCCCTACCCGGCCACCACCTCCACCTCCACCTCGGTCGGCGCCACCGCGATCGAGCGCTGGCTGCGCCCGGTCAGCTACCAGTCCACCCCCGAGGCACTGCTGCCGCCGGAGCTCCGTGAGGAGAACCCGCAGAACCTGCCGCGCCGGGTCGACGGACGCCGCGCGTGACGGCGGTACGGCTGTCCGAGCTCCCCTTCGCCCTGGAGCCCGTCGGGCCCGAGGGCGGTTGGGCGTACGCGGACGGGGTGCTGACCGGTTCGGCGGGTGCGAAGCAGGACCGTTTCGTCCCGCCCGGCGGTGACGAGCTGGAGCCCGCGAGCGACGCACCGCGCCTGCTGGGCGTGGCGCCGGAGGGCGACTTCCAGCTGATCGCCCGGGTGCGCGTCGGCTTCGCCGCCGCCTTCGACGCGGGCGTCCTCTACCTCCACGTCGGGGAGCGGGAGTGGGCGAAGCTCTGCCTGGAGCTCTCTCCGGAACACCCGACGGTCTGCACCGTGGTCACCCGGGGCCAGTCCGACGACGTGAACTCCGCCGTCGTGGAGGGGGACAGCTGCTGGCTGCGGCTCAGCCGCGTCGGCGGAGCCTTCGCCTTCCACGCCTCGGCGGACGGCGAGCGGTGGACCTTCGTCCGGCTGTTCACCCTCGGTACGGAGGAGGAGCGGGCTGCCGCCCGTATCGGCTTCCTCGTCCAGTCACCGACCGGCGAGGGCTGCACGGCGTCGTTCGACCGGATCGCCTTCCGGCCCACCGGTCCGGGCGACCTGCGGGACGGCAGCTGACGGAGCACGCACACGCGAGGGGCCCGGATCCGAGAGGATCCGGGCCCTGCGGCCGTCAGCGGGGAGCCACTTCACTGACCGGGAGGCTTCGCGGAGTCCGTCCGGGCCCCGACGGCCGTTCCTACGACGTCCGGTGGCGGTCATCTGCCGACAGCGCCCGGTCACCAGGGAGCTGGTAGGTGGTGCGCAGATGGTCCGGATAGCCGCCGGGCGGGTACAGCCGGTCCTGCGCACCGTTGCGGTGCAGCCCGACGGAGCCGTCGGGGTGCAGGCGCACGGTGGTGGTGGCCGCGCGTGGTGTCCCTTCCCGTTCCTCATGGGTGCCGGGGAGCTCGGCGGGGTCCAGGACGGGGATGTCGTCAGGGAACATCGCCCGGGCGTCCGAGGCGGTGGCAGCCGGCGGATGACCGGTGCGGTTGGCGCTGCTGACGTAGAGGACCGGATGTTCCTCCAGCACCGGGAGCAGGGGCGCCCAGCGAGCGCCGAACAGCAGCGTCCACCCGTCCTTGGCCGCCGGGCCCATCCAGTCGGGCAGCGGGTGGCCTTCCAGCAACGGGGCGAGCAGGGTCACCCGCTCCTCGGTCAGCAGCCGCCGGGCCGCCGCGGCCAGGTCCGGTCCGAGATCGAGTGCGTCGATCACGGTGCCGACGGTGCGGGAGTGGTGGATCCACAGGGCGACCGCCTGGCCGGCGGGCCGTCCCTTGGCGAGGTTGACGGCCTGTGGGGTGGTGGCCGCGACGACACAGGTCAGCGGTGCGGGGTTGGGGAGCACCACTGCCCGCCCGTGGGACAGGGCCTGGCGGACGCGCTCGACGCCGACAGTCGGGCTGCTGGTCATGTGGTCCCTTTCAGGAGGTGGTGACGAGGCCGTCGAGGAAGCCCGCGAACTCCTCCTCGTCCACCAGCGCGCGGCCCTGCCGGTAGGCGCGGGTCTTGACCCATTGCGATGCCGCCTTCGTCTGTTCCCTGTCCAGATCCCGTCCGAGCCGTGCGGCAACCGCCGTGATCACCCGGGCGCTGGCCAGATGGGTGAGCAGGATGCGCGGTTCGACGCCCAACAGCTCACGGGGGTCGTAGGGCTGGAACAGCTGCGGGTGGACGAACGGCGTGCCGGTGGAGATGGTGCCCACCCCGCTCCCCACGATCGGCGTGGTCACGCTCAGCGGCACCTCGGTCTCCTGCGACACCATGCGCGCGATCTCGGGCAGACGGGTCAGGTCCGGCTCCTTCACGGCCCCGCCCCACACCTACACCCCCGAATCGGCTTCCTCCGTCGCGTCCTCGGTGACCGGGGGAGCGGACGCGGGCGGCGCACCTCCCGGGGCGCGCTGAACCGCCGGGCGCGATCTCAGTGCCGGATCAGGCCGCCGACCGGGACGGTGGGGACGTGGCCGGTCGCCGGAACGGTCCGGGCCAGAGCGAGGCCGATGTCGACCAGCGAGGACCGGCCGAGGCGGGCGACCTCGGGGACCGGAGTCCAGACCGACTCGGCGGTCTCACCGTTCGGTTCGGGCCGGAGCAGGCCGCCGGTGATGCGGACCTGGTAGAAGATCCCCACGTTCTGGAGCTCGGGCTTGCCGGGCAGGCGGCGCTCCGCCGCGGGGATCACCCGGGAGTCCACCCCCAGCAGGCGCTCGACCACCGCGTCCAGACCGGTTTCCTCGGCCACCTCCCGGATCACCGCGCCGAACGGATCCTCGGCGTGCTCGACCCTGCCGCCCGGAAGGGTCCAGTTGGTCTCACCCTCGGGCGCTACGTGACGGGCGAGCAGCACCCGTTCGTCCTCGATGCACACGGCGTACGCCGCCAGCCGCAGATCCACCCCCGGATTCTACGCCGCTTCAGCCCCGCCGCGCCGTGCTGTTCGCGCCGTCGATCGACTCGCGGACGATGTCGGCGTTCGGGCGGTGCTGTATCCGGGCGCCGCTGCTCCGACGGGCATCCTCACGGTCGCCGAGCTGGCGAGCCGTTCGGCGATCGAGCGGGTCCAGGTCCTCGGCACGGCGGACCGGCCGGACCCCGAGACCCGCGCGTGGTCACCCGGGAGTTCGTCCGGCCGCAGTGGCGGGACGGCGAACTGGTGCTCGCCGCCATGCCCGCGGTGGGCGGCACCCTGGTCCCGTTCGAAGTGCCCGACCCCACCCCGTGCTGCGCGGACCACTGAGGGGCAGCCGCCGGCCGACGGGCCGGCACAGTGTGACGCCGTACGGGCCCGTCACGGGAATCAGCCGCTCCATCCGCACGTTGAACCAGCGGCGGAGGCTTCCTCCGCACCCGTACAGCAGAGCTGGAGAGCAGAAGAGTCATGCGCGTCGAGATATGGAGCGACATCGCCTGCCCGTGGTGCTATGTCGGAAAGGCACGCTTCGAGAAGGGGCTGGCCGGGTTCGCCCACCGTGACGAGGTCGAGGTGGTCCACCGCTCCTTCGAGCTCGACCCGGGCCGAGCCAAGGGTGACACCGAGCAGGTCATCGACATGCTGGCGCAGAAGTACGGCCGTACTCCCGAGGAGGCCCGGGGCATGGAGGCCAACGTCGCGGCGAACGCGCGGGCCGAGGGGCTCGGCTACCGCGTCGAGGGGCGTGACCACGGCAACACCTTCGACATCCACCGGCTGCTCCACCTCGCGAAGGCCCGTGGGCGCCAGGACGAGCTGCTGACCCTCGTCTACCGCGCGAACTTCGCCGAGGAGCGTTCCGTCTTCGACGACGCGGTGCTGGCAGACCTGGCCGTCGAGGCGGGCCTCGACGGCCAGGAGGCGCGCGGGGTGCTGGCCGACCCCGAGGCGTACGCCGACGACGTACGGGCCGATGAGCGTGAGGCCGCCGAACTGGGCGCCAACGCTGTGCCGTTCTTCGTGCTCGACCGGCGTTACGGCATCTCCGGAGGGCAGCCCGCGGAGGTCTTCGGCAAGGCGCTGGAGCAGGCGTGGAAGGACCGCCAGGTGACCGGTCTGACTCAGGTGGGTGGGGACGCGGCGGCCTGCGACGCGGACGGGGCCTGCGAAGTGCCCCAGGCGGACGCCCCCGACCAGCGCGTATAAGGAGTTCTTGGGTGTGACACTGGAAGTTACCTGATTGACGTGGGGTTGTGCGGCCGTCAGGCTGTTCCGCATGGAGACCTCTGCGATCGATCAGGCCAGGGCCACCGAATTCGCTTCCGGAACGACCTACCTCAACACCTCCACCTGTGGTCTGCTGCCCCGCCGTGCCCTCGAGGCCGTCAAGGCGCTGGCCGACGAGTGCGCCGCCGGCGTCCGGGGCGGTGCGGGCAGCTTCGACGCGGTCGACGGCGCCCGCGCCGGCTTCGCCCGGATCGCCGGTGTCACGCCCGCACGGGTCGCTGTCGGCGGCTCGGTCGCCGCCCATGTGGGGATCGTCGCGGCCTCGCTCCCCGCAGGCGCCGAAGTCCTGGCGCCTGCGGGGGAGTTCAGCTCGGTCGTCAGCCCCTTCGCCGTGCGCGGTGACCTGAAGATGCGCTACGTCCCGCTGAGCGGACTGGCCGAGGCCGTGCGGCCCGGCACCGCGCTCGTCGCCTTCTCCGCCGCCCAGTCGGCGGACGGCCGGGTCGCCGATCTGGACGCGGTCCGTGCGGCCGCGGCCGCACACGGCGCCCGTACGATGCTCGACGCCAGCCAGTCGGCCGGATGGCTGCCGCTGGACGCCGGAGCGTACGACTACACCGTCACCGGCGGGTACAAGTTCCTGATGTGCCCCCGGGGCGCGTCGTTCCTGACCGTGACCGAGGAGGCGCAGGAGACCCTGCCGCCGCTCTACGCCGGCTGGGTCGCGGCCGAGGATCGCTGGAACAGTACGTACGGGCCGGTCGAGAAGCTCGCCGCCGACGCCCGGCGTCTCGACGAAGCGGTCGCGTTCCTCGCCTATCACGGGGCCGAACAGTCCCTGGACCTGCTGGCCGAGGTCGGGGTGGACGCCGTGTACGCCCATGTGACCGGGCTCGCGGCCCGCTTCCGGGAGGGGCTGGCGTCGATCGGGCACGAAGCGGTGCCCGGCACCTCCGCGATCGTCGCCGTACCGGGCCTGGGTGGCAGGGAGCCCGATCTGGCCGCGGCCGGGGTGATGGTCTCGGCCCGGGCGGGGAATCTGCGGGCGGCCTTCCACCTGTACAACACCGGGGCCGACGTCGACCGCGCCCTGGACGCGCTGTCCTGCTGAGCCGGGCCCCGGGCTACGGCCCGGGGCAGTCCCCTGCCTCCTGGCAGAGGTTCTCCTCCACCTTGGCGAGCAGCCGGGTCAGCTCCGCGCGCTCGGCCGTGCCGAGTCCCGCGAGGGTGTGATCCTCCAGGTCCGACCAGGCCCTGCGCACCTCGGCGTGCAGGGCGGAGCTCTCCTCGGTGGCCTCCACCAGGACGGCCCGCCGGTCGTCCGGGTCGGGGCGGCGACGTACGTGCCCGGCCTGTTCGAGGCGCTGGAGCATCTTGGTGACGGTGGACGGGTCGAGGGCCATGGCCTTGATCAGCTCGGCCTGGCGCACCGCCCCGGTGTCCCACAGGTGCATCATCAGGAACTCCTGCCCCGGGTAGAGCCCGAGCCCCTTGAGCATGCGGCCGGCTGTCATCCTGTGCAGCCGGGCGACCCGCGACACGGCATGGCTGACGGGGCCGCCGAGGGCCGCGCAGGGCAGCCCGCCGGTGCGGGCGGGATCGGCGGGGGCGGTGCTGTCGGCCTTCATCGGGGCTCCTCGTGGCGGTGTCAGCGCCCGGCCCTGCCGGGTTCATGACGTCCTCGTGAACTTTACCTTGGTCGGCCAACTAATACGTTACAGTGATCGGACGCCGATTACTTGGCCGACCACATAAATGCCTCGGAGGCTTTCATGACCACGGTGTTCGACCCCATCGATCTCTCCGGTGCGCAGCTCTCCAACCGCATCGCCCTCGCGCCGATGACCCGCAGCAGGGCCGGTGAAGGAGGCACGGCCACCGACCTCACCGTCGACTACTACACCCAGCGCGCCTCGGCCGGGCTGATCATCACCGAGGGCATCCAGCCCTCCGTGGTCGGCCAGGGATACCCCTCCACCCCCGGCCTGCACAGTGCCGAGCAGGTCACCTCCTGGCGCAAGGTCACCGACTCCGTCCACGCCGCGGGCGGCCGGATCTTCGCCCAGATCATGCACGCGGGCCGGATCGGCCACCCCGTCCTGCTGCCCGACGGCCTGACCCCGGTGGCGCCCTCCCCGGTCACGGCGCCCGGCCAGGTCTACACCCATGTGGGGCCGAAGGACTTCGTCGAGCCGCACGAACTCACCGACGCCGAGATACGCACGACCGTCGGCGACTTCGTCACCGCCTCCCGCAACGCGATCGACGCCGGCTTCGACGGGGTCGAGCTGCACGGCGCCAACGGTTACCTGATCCAGCAGTTCCTCGCCCCGAACACCAACCTGCGCACCGACGAGTGGGGCGGCTCCGACGCCGCCCGCATCCGCTTCGCCGTCGAGGTGGTCAAGGCGGTCGTCGCCGAGATCGGCGCCGAGCGGACCGCGCTGCGCGTCTCGCCCGGGAACCCGTACAACGGCATCGAGGAGCCCGAGCCGGACGCCGTCTACACCGCGCTCGTCACGGAGCTGGAACCGCTCGGGCTCGCCTATCTGCACGTGCTGGAGCAGGCCGACGGCCGTGAACTGACGCTCGCTCTGCGCAAGAAGTTCACCGGGCCCCTCGTCATCAACGTCTTCTCCGAAGGACCGACCGGACCCGAGCACCACACCGTGATCGACGACGGGATCGCCGACATCATCTCCTACGGCGCGCTGTTCCTCGCCAACCCGGACCTGCCGGCCAGGCTGAAGGCCGGCGGGCCCTTCAACACCCCGGACCCGGCGACCTTCTTCGGCGGCGACGCCAAGGGCTACACCGACTACCCGGCACTGGACGCCGTCTGACGCGAACCGTCGGGGGGCTCGCGGATCGTGCGGGACGGCCCGCGTGGCGGGCCGTCTCCTCGACCACGGGGAGCACCGTCCAGCGCGGCGCAGACCCGGGCGCGGCGGATTCATCCGCCCCGCGCTGCCCGCCGCCCGTGCGCCCAGGACCCGCCCCTACGCCGACTCCCGGCGCACCAGCTCGGTGGGCAGGATGACCGCCGCCGGGTCCTCCCCGCCGATCTGTGCCAGCAGCACCCGCACCATCTCGGCGCTGATCCGGTCCCACGGCTGGCGGACCGTCGTCAGCTCCGGGCGCCCCGCGAGCGCCGCGGGCGAGTCGTCGAAACCGCCGACCGCTATGTCCTGCGGCACCCGTCGGCCCGCCCGCTCCAGGGTGCTCAGCACGCCCTGCGCCATCAGGTCCGACGCGACGAACACCGCGTCCACATCGGGCGCCCGCTCCAGCAGCAGCGTGGCCGCCGCCTCCCCGCCCGCCCGGCTGTAGTCGCCCGGCATGATCAGGGTCTCGTCGACCGGCAGCCCGCACTCGGCGAGCGTCTCGCGGTACCCCGCGAGCCGGTCCACCCCGCCCGGGGTGTCCAGCGGCCCGGTGACCGTGGCGATCCGGCGGCGCCCCGACTCGTACAGGAAACGCACCATGTCCCGGGCGCCGTTGCGGTCGTCCGCCGCCACATAGCTGACCCGTGACCCCTGCCCGAGCGGCTTCCCGCAGACCACCAGCGGTACGCCGGCCTCGTGCAGCTGGGCGGCGACCGGGTCGCCGGAGTGGTTGGAGACCAGCAGCACCCCGTCCACGTGCCCGGCGATGTACCGCATGTTGCGGCGGCGCTCCGCCTCCGTCCCCGCGATCATCAGCAGCAGCGGGATGTCGTGCGCGGCGAGCGCGGTGGTGCAGCCGCGGAGCAGCACATTGAAGTTCGGGTCCTCGAAGAAGCGTTCCTGGGGCTCGGTCAGCAGGAACGCCACCGAGTCGGAGCGCCCGGTGATCAGGGATCTGGCGTGCCGGTTCACGGTGTAGCCGGTCCGTCGGATGGCGGCCTGAACCGCTTCGAGCGCGGCCGGACTGACGTTGTGACCGCCGTTGAGCACCCGGGAGACCGTGCCCCGGGAGACCCCGGCCTCCCGGGCGACGTCGTGGATCGTCGGTGGCCTGCGGCGTCCCGCGCCGTTCTGTTCTGTGCGGCTCATGGAGCAAGATCTTTCATCAAGGGAAGCCCTGTTGAGGAGCTGTCAGGACTTTACGGCGCCGGAGAGCAGGTCGAGGCTCCAGAACCGCTGGATCACGAGGAACAGGGCGATCAGCGGAATGATCGCCAGCAGCGCGCCGGTGATCACCAGCGTGTAGAGCGCCGGGGTGTTCGAACCCTGCTGGAGGAGCGTGTAGAGCCCCAGGGTCACCGGGAACTTCTCGTCGTCGCCGAGCATGATGTACGGCAGCAGGAAGTTGTTCCACACCGCCACGAACTGGAACAGGAAGACCGTCACCAGCCCCGGCAGCATCATCGGCAGCGCGATGGTCCGGAAGATCCGCCACTCGCCGCCGCCGTCCATCCGTCCGGCCTCGATCACATCGGCCGGCACGGCGGCCGACGCATAGATCCGGGCGAGGTAGACGCCGTACGGGGAGAGGATCAGCGGCAGCAGCACCGACAGGTAGGAGTCGGTCATGTCGACCTCGGCCAGCAGCAGGTACTGCGGTACGGCCAGGATCACCGGGGGCATCAGCACCCCGGCGAGCAGGATGTTGAAGACGGTCTCCTTCCCTCGGAAGCGGTACACGGCCAGCGCGTACCCCGAGACCGCGGACACCGCTGTGGAGAGCAGCGCGCCCACCCCGGCGTAGAAGGCCGAGTTGGCCATCCACTTCCAGTACACGCCGTCCCGGTACGCCGTCAGGTCGGCGACGTTGTCGGTGAAGCCGGAGCCGGGCAGGAAGGTGAAGGTGGAGAACAGCTCGCTGCCGGACTTCGTCGAGGCGACCAGGACCCAGACGACGGGCAGCAGGCAGTACACGGCGCCGAGGAGCAGCGCGGCGGTCGGAACGAGCGGGAGGCGCCGGCGGCCGGGGGCGGCGAGGGGCTGGGTGCTCATCAGGAGTCTCCCTGCTTCGTACGGGAGTTGGCCGCCCTGAGGAAGCCGAAGGACAGGGCGAGGGTGGCGAGGGCGATGATGACGGCCTGGGCGGCCGCCGCGTGGATGTCGTTGTTGACGAAGGCGTCCTGGTAGACCTTCATCAGCGGACTCCAGGTGGTGGAGAGCGAGTTGGTCAGGGGCTTCAGCGTCGTGGGTTCGCTGAACACCTGGAGCGTCGCGATGATCGAGAAGAAGAAGGTCAGGATCAGGGACGGCGCCACCATCGGGATCTTGATCCGCAGCGCGATCTGGAGCTGCGAGCAGCCGTCGAGCCGCGCGGCCTCGAAGATCTCGGCGGGGATGGCCCGCAGCGAGGTGTAGATGACGATCATGTTGAAGCCGGTGCCGCCCCACACCGCGATGTTCGCCAGCGAGAGGTACAGCGGTCCGCCGTCCAGCAGATCGGGCTGCGGGAGCCCCATCGCGTCGAGCAGGTACAGGAAGGGGCTGACGTCCGGCAGATACAGGAAGCCCCACATCAGCGCGGCGATGACGCCCGGGATCGCGTACGGCAGGAAGATCGCCAGCCTGCTGAAGCCGCGCAGCCGGAGCCCGTCGGTGTCCAGCAGCAGGGCGAAGAGCAGGGCGAGGCCGAGCATCACCGGGACGACGATCGCGCCGTAGCCGAGGATGCGCAGCGCTCCGTGCAGCAGCTCCGAGTCGGAGAGCGCGTCGGTGTAGTTGGACAGACCGGCCCAGATCTCCTCCCGTGCGCCCTTGCCGAGGCCGAGCCCCTTGACCTCGGTCCTGCGGAAGCTGAGGTGGACGGCGTAGCCGATGGGCAGGGCGAAGAAGAGCAGGAACAGGACGGTGGCGGGGACCAGGAAGACGTACGGGGCGCTCTTGACCCCGTACGCCTTCCCGCGGGGCGTACGGGTCACTCCGAGACCCCGAAGCCCTGCTTCTCCAGGTCCGCGACGGTGGCGTCCTGCATGGCGGTCAGGGCGGGGCCGAAGTCCGCCTTGTTCTTGGCGGCCTCGGCGAAGTTGTCCTTGAAGGCGCTGTACGCGACGTTGACGTTCGGGCCCCAGGCGGCGGGAGCGGTGCCCTGGGCGATCTTCGCGGCCTCGGTGTAGAAGTCGGGCTGGTCGGAGAAGTAGTCCGGCGCCTTCGAGAGTGCGCCGCCGGTCTGGGCGGCCGTCGCGGCGGGGTAGATGCCGCCCTCCTTCACCAGCGCGGCGAGCGCCTCGGGGTCCGTGTTCAGCCACTTCGCGAAGGTGGCGGCGGCCTTCTTGTTCTTGGAGTCGTTGGTGACGGCGGTGGAGGAGCCGCCCCAGCTGCCGGTGACGTTCTCACCGGCGGTCCACTGGGGGAGCGGGGCCATCGCCCACTTGCCCTTCGTCTCGGGCGCGGCGGTGGTCAGCGTGCCGGGTGCCCAGACGGCGCTGACCCACGCGACCTGCTTGCCGGTGTTGAGCGCCTTGTTCCAGGCCGGGGTGTACATCGGCTGGTTGTCGATGGCGCCCTCCTTCACCAGGCCGCCCCAGAAGTCGGCGACCTTCTGCGTGGCGGGGTCGTCGATCGCGACCTTCCACTTGTCGCCGCCGGTGGTCCACCACTTCGCGCCCGCCTGCTGGGCGAGGCCCGCGAAGAGGCCCGAGTCGTTGGAGGAGAAGGTGGTGAGGTCCTTGTCCGGCGCCTTCTTCTTCAGCGCGCGGGCCGTCTCGGCGAACTCGTCCCAGGTGGTGGGTACGGTCAGGCCGTACTGCTCGAAGAGGTCCTGGCGGTAGTAGAACATCAGCGGGCCCGAGTCCTGGGGCAGCGCGTACAGGGCGTCCGAGCCGAGCGTCGCCTGCTGCCAGATCCCGTCGGCGAACTGGCTCTTCGTGTCGCCGGCCTCCTCGGATATGTCGGCGAGGACGTCGTTGGAGACCAGGGTGGGGAGTGCCTGGTACTCGGCCTGGACCAGGTCCGGGGCCTTGTGTGCCTTGGCCGCCGTGATGATCTTGGTGACGAGGTCGTCGCCCGACGCCTGCTTCTTCACCGTGACCGTGATGCCGGCTTCCTTGCCCGGGCCCTTGTTCCAGATGTCCGCGACCTTGTCCAGGCCGGGCGCCCACGCCCAGTAGGTCAGCGAGGCGGGTCCGGAGGCGGCCGGCTCGTCGCCGCCGTCGTCCGAGCCGCACCCGGAGAGCAGGGCCGTGGCGGCGAGAGCGGCGGCGGTGGACACCGCGACGGTGCGGTATTTCATGGTTTCTCCCCTGACGAGACGAGCGGGCGCATCGACGGACCGGCCGGGATGACGCTGTGAGCGTTCACAGTAGAGAAACGAAACCGACACTTGTCAATGGTTGTTGCTGTGCGGTTATGTTGGCTCTGCGCCGCCGAGAGTGTGTGTGCACGTTCCCAGAAGTTGTCCCGAAGAGCCAGGAGCTGTCCATGCCGCACTCAGAATCCGCCGCCTACCCGGCCGGCCTGCACAAGCTGGCCTTCGGCGGCGACTACAACCCCGAGCAGTGGCCCGAAGAGGTCTGGCACGAGGACGTACGCCTGATGCGGGAAGCCGGCGTGACCATGGTCAGCGTCGGGATCTTCTCCTGGGCGCTGCTGGAACCCGAGCCGGGCACCTACGACTTCGGCTGGCTCGACCGCCTGCTGGACCTGCTGCACGTCAACGGCATCCGCGCCGACCTCGGCACCCCCACCGTCGCCCCGCCCGCCTGGTTCTACCGCGCCCACCCCGAAGCCCTCCCCGTCAGCCGCGAGGGTGTCCGCTACGCCTTCGGATCACGCGGCGCCATCTGCCACAGCTCCGCCCCCTACCGCGCGGCGGCGGCGAACATCACCGAGCAGCTCGCCCGCCGGTACGCGACCCACCCCGCCCTCGCGATGTGGCACGTCCACAACGAGTACGGCGTTCCCGTCAGCGCCTGTTACTGCGACAGCTGCGGCGCGCACTTCCGCCGCTGGCTCGAGGCCCGGCACGGCTCGGCCGACGCGGTCAACGAGGCGTGGGGCACCGCCTTCTGGGGCCAGCGCTACCGAAGCCTCGACGACATCGACCCGCCCCGCACCACCCCGACCGTCGGCAATCCCGCCCAGCAGCTGGACTACGCCCGTTTCGCCGACGCCACCATGCGGGAGAACTTCACCGCCGAACGCGACATCCTGCACCGGCTCGCCCCCGGCATCCCCGTCACCACCAACTTCATGACCGCCCTCAGCCAGTGCGAGTCCGTCGACTACTGGGCCTGGGGCCGCGAGGTCGACATCGTCTCCAACGACCACTACCTGATCACCGACGGCCGCCGCACCCACGTCAACCTCGCCATGGCCGCCGACCTCACCCGCTCGGTCGCGGGCGGTGCCCCCTGGCTGCTGCTGGAACACTCCACCAGCGGCGTCAACTGGCAGCCCCGCAACCCCGCCAAGCGCCCCGGCGAGATGGCCCGCAACAGCCTCGCCCACGTCGCCCGAGGCTCCGAGGGCGCGATGTTCTTCCAGTGGCGGCAGTCCCGGCGCGGCGCCGAGAAGTTCCACTCCGCGATGGTCCCGCACGCCGGCACCGACTCGCGGATCTGGCGCGAGGTGAGCGCGCTCGGCGCCGGACTCGGCCTGCTGGAGGGCATCCGGGGCACCCGGACCGTCGCCGACGTGGCGATGCTCTGGGACTGGCAGTCCTGGTGGGCACAGAGCCTGGAGTGGCGCCCGAGCGAGGAGCACGACGCCCGTGAGCGCGCCGACACGTTCTACGCCTCGCTCTACGACCGCCACCTCACCGTCGACTTCGCCCACCCCGACGCCGACCTGTCCGCGTACCCCCTGGTCGTCGTCCCCGCCCTCTACCTCGCCACCGAGGAGACCGGCCGCAATCTGCGCCGCTACGTCGAGAACGGCGGCACCCTCGTCGTCTCGTACTTCTCCGGCATCGTCGACACCGACGACGCCGTGCACCCCGGTGCCTACCCCGGCGCGTTCCGGGACGTACTCGGCCTGACCGTCGAGGAGTTCGCCCCGCTCGCCGTGGGCGGCACCGTCCGCCTGATCACCCCCGAGGGCGCCCCCGAGGGCGCTGACCTGACCGGTGACCTCTGGTCGGACGTGGTGATCCCGCGCGGCGCCGAGACCGTCTGGTCGTACGCCGACGGCATCCCGGCCGGCCGGCCCGCCGTCACCCGCAACCAGCTCGGCGAGGGCGCCGCCTGGTACATCTCCACCCGGCTCTCCGGCCCCGACCTGGACGCCGTCCTGGACCGCGCCGCCGCCGACGCCCGCATCGAGCCGCGCACGAGCCTGCCCCACGACGTCGAGGTCGTACGCCGCACCGGCGACACCGGCACCTTCCTCTTCGTGATCAACCACAGCGACGCCGACGCCGGAGTGGCACTGGACGCCTCCGGCACCGAACTCCTCACCGGCGAGCCCGCCGTGGACAAGCTCGCCGTTCCGGCGGGCGAGGTCCGCGTCGTACGCCTCGACGGCTGAGGCGCCCATCCGTTAGCCCGCACAACTGTCGAAGGGACATCGACGATGTACGGAACGACGCACACCCGCGCGAAGGCGGCCGGAGCGGTGGCCGCACTGTCCGGCCTCGTGTTCGCCGCCCTGCCCGCCCAGGCCGCCCACGCGGCCACCACCCCGGTCAACACCGGATTCGAATCGGGTGCGACCGGCTGGTCGACGTACTCGGCCGGCGGGCAGAACGCCGCCTCCTTCACCGAGGCCGGCGGCCACGGCGGCAGCACCCGGCTCAGCCACTGGTCGGCCTCGGCGTACAAGGTCGAGACCTACCAGTACCTGAGCGGCCTCACCGACGGCACGTACACCCTCAGCGCCTGGGTGCGCTCCGGCGGCGGCCAGAACTCCGCCTACATCGCCCTGCGTAACTGCGGCGGCGCCGAGCAGCGCACCGACCTGCCGCCGACGGCGAACGGCGCCTGGGTCCGGCTCGTCACCTCCGTCAAGGTGACCGGCGGCGCCTGCACCATCAGCCTCAACTCCGACGCGCACGCGGGGGAGTGGGCCAACTTCGACGACCTCACCTTCACCCCGGGAAGCACCGGACTGAGCGTCAGGGGCGGTGACCTCTCCACCCTCCCGAAGAACGAGGCGTACGGCGCGAGGTACCGCGACGCGAACGGCAGGGCCGGGGACGCCATGAGCATCCTCAAGAGCTCCGGGATGAACTACGTACGCCTCAAGGTCTGGGTGAACCCGGCCGACGGCTACAACGACAAGGCCCACGTCCTGGCCATGGCCAAGCGCGCCAAGACCCTCGGCATGAAGACCCTCATCGACTTCCACTACTCCGACGCCTGGGCCGACCCCGGCAAGCAGATCAAGCCCGCCGCCTGGGCCGGGCACAGCTACACCCAGCTCCGTACGGACGTCTACGACCACACGTACGACGTGCTGAACGCCCTGAAGGCCCAGGGCACCACGGCCGACATGGTGCAGATCGGCAACGAGACCAACGCCGGAATGCTCTGGCCCGAGGGCTCCACCGACAACTGGTCCCAGCTCGCCGGCCTCCTCACCTCCGGAGCGAACGCCGCGAAGGCGGTCTCCTCCGGCACGAAGGTGGCGCTGCACCTCGCCGAGGGCGGCGACAACGAGGGAACCCGCTGGTGGTTCGACAACGCCGTGGCGCAGAAGGTGCCCTTCGACGTCATCGCCCTCTCCTACTACGGCTACTGGCACGGATCGCTGTCCGAGCTCCAGACCAACCTCGACGACGCCGCCTCCCGCTACGGAAAGCCGGTGCTGGTCGCCGAGACCGCCTACGCCCATACGCTCGCCGACGACGACGGCCTGGAGAACAACGTGGCCACCGCCGACCAGCTGGTCACCGGCTACCCGGCGACCCCGGCCGGCCAGGCGGCGAACCTCCGGGACGTCATGAACGTCGTCGAGGCCGTCCCGAACGGCCGGGGACTCGGCGCCGTCTACTGGGAGCCGGCCTGGACCGCCGTCACCGGCAGCGGCTGGGACCCGGCCGACCCGTCGTCGGGCAACGCGTGGGAGAACCAGGCGGTGTTCGACTATGACGGGAAGCTGCTCCCGGCGGCGGCCTGGTTCTCGCACAGGTAGGCGTCCCGGGCCCCGTGGCCGGTTCACCGGTCCAGCGGCGCACCGTGCCACTTCCACGAGGTGACCCGGTCGCGGCCCGGCAGTTCGGCGCGGCCGGTGGACCAGAGCAGGACGGTCCACCGGTCGGCGTCGTCCGGGGCGTCGGGGAAGAGCCGGGCCAGCACCCGGTCGCAGAGGTCCTGGGGCGGGGCCCAGGAGAGCGACAGCCCGGCGGCGACGTCGTAGGTGTGCACCAGGGTCTCCACGATGCCCATCGCGGCGAAACCCTCCGGGTCGGAGAGCCCGAACACGTGGTGGGAGCGGACGTCCGAAGGGGTCGTACGCACCATCGCCGTCAGGAGGGCGCTACTCGACTCCAGGGTCTGGAGCAGCCCGGACGTTCCCGCCTCCGGGTTCGCGAAGATCGAGTTCCCGGGGCCACCCTCGCGGTCGGGCGCGTACCGGTACGGCACCTCACGGTCCTGCGGAGGCCTGCGCCCACCCAGCTGGACGGCGTACGCGAAGAGGTCGTCGCTCAGATGCTCCACCGTCTCCCAGCAGTCCCACTTCAACGTCCCCGCCGGCATACGCCAGTTGTCCGCCGTGGACGCCGCGAGGGCGTCGACCGCCAGCCGCACCGCCAGCGTGACGTCGTCGGCGGTGACGGGCAGCCGGGCTCCCGTCAGCGCGGCGCGTTCGCGCGCACTGCACTCCACGCAGAACTCGTTGCCCTCAGGATCCGCCAGGGTCGCCCAGCCCCGCCCGTTCGGCTTGCGGTGGTCGGCGACCAGCGTGGCGCCGAGGGCGAGCAGCCGCTCGACCTCCTCGTCGCGGGTGCGGTCCTCGGGACGGACGTCCAGATGGACCCGGTTCTTGGCGCGCTTGGGTTCGGGCACCGTGACGAAGAGCAGCGCCGCCCCCGATGCCTCCACGAGCGCCTCGGGATCGCCGGGCGCGTCGTCGTCGGACACCGGCGAGCCGAGCACCTCGGCCCAGAAGAGGGCCAGTTCGTAGGCATCGGCGCAGTCGATGGTGATGTGCTGTACGAGCGAAGTCATGGGCGCCACTGTCCACGCTGACCCGCGCCGAGGTCCAGCGAGTTGAGCGGCTCCAGCCCGTGCTTCGCAGGCCGGTCGCGGACGCCGAGCCTGCCAGGGCGTGTGTCGGAAGCCCAGGTCGAAGGTTCGGCACACAGCGGGCTTCCGGGCATTTGGAGGGGCCCGATGATCTCGACCGTCAGCCCATGGAACTGCTCATCGCCCATCCTGGCGTTGGCTCGTCGAGCATCCCATCCGCCGACTTCTGCGCGCGCTCGTCATCACCGCCCCCGCACCCGACGAGCGCGACCCCGGCCAGCAGAGACGTCAGTGTGATCGCCGTCGTCCCGTATATCGCTCGCACAACGCCCCCACTGCTCCACCGCGTGCACGATCACGATCATGATCGGCAGTGGGAGCCTAACAACGGCTTCGTGGCAGCCCGGAAGGGCGCCGGTCAGACGGAGCCGAACGCGCCGGACTTGACGCCCGTCACGAAGGCGGCGAAGGAGGCGGCGGGCAGGTCCAGGACCGGGCCGCCCGGGTTCTTGGAGTCGCGGACGGGGACCACGTTGTGCGGGACGGCGAAGTTTTCGGCGACCTCGACGCAGGCGCCGCCGTTCGAGCTGTAGGAGGACTTGATCCAACGGGGGGTTTCGGTCGTCACAGGGTGCCCTTTCGTATCTGGTTGATCATGGCTACGGATGCCGCCTGGGGCATCGACTCGCCCTGCAGCTGATGGTAGGCCGTCAATATGGGCAACACGAAGGTGGTTTCACGCTCGAGTTGGCCTCGTTGAGCGGACTCGGCATAAGACATGAGTGAGCGGTCCGGCATGGTCAGGACGTAGAGAGGGAGATTGAACGGACGACGTGCTCCCATGCTGTACGGCGCGACCTGGAGCACGGTGTTCGGCAGCTCGGCGAAGTCGAGGAGCCTGACCAACTGGTCGTCCCAAGCGGCTGGATCGCCGATCGGCCGGCGGATGCAGCTCTCATCCAGCACTGCCAGCACGAGCGGTGATACCGGGCGGACAAGAGTCGCTTGCCGCTTCGCAACAGTCTGCACCCGTTCCTGTGCCTGTTCGACAGTGATGGCGCCGCGCTGGACTTCGCCGTCGGCCAACGCTCCCGCATATGCCGGCGTTTGAAGGAGCCCCGGGATGATTCCGATCTCGAACAGACGGATCTCCGTCGCCCGGCCCTCACACCCGACGTACTCCGGGAACCCCTCCAGCAAGGCGCCGCCCCGCACGGATCGGCACAGTTGCTCAAGCGTCTCACCGGTACCGAGCACCTTGTCGGCTCTCTGCGCGAAACGAAGAGTCGGAGGTTTGCGATCAGTTTCGACGGCCGAGACATGTGCGCCGGAGTAGCCCGTCTGCCGGGCCAGCTCATCCTGCGTCCATCCACGGGCCTCCCTCAGCCTGCGAAGTCGTTCTCCGAATGCCGCAGATGCCGAGGCAGCGGGATCGAGTTCCTTGCGGTTCAACAGCGCCTCCCAAAACTCTTCCTTCGGCTTCCACCAGTTGAAGACGTGTCGACTCTAGGGCACGGTGAAGCCTCCCCGTAGCGAATTGGCTACAGAGAGGAGTCGCATATGCCTGGAACCCGGGGTCTTCGGTGTGGGCAGGAGCCCCCAGACCCACCGCCCCGTGGCACCCTCGTCGTGGACACCATCCGTGACGACAGGGTGGGTGAGTTCCGAGGAGTCGCCGGTCCCTACTGGTCTCTGCGCCCGGCCCAGGGCGGTGCCGAGTGGGAGGTAGATCCGGCGTACGTACGCCTCGCGACGCCCATAGAGCGCCTCCGCGCGGAGAACGCGCGATGCAACGCCCGCAGCGAAGGGCGTTTCCTGTGAGCGGCCAGGATGGCGACCCGGTCTCCGCGTTCCCCCTGAAGGCCCCGGAGCCCGTGCCCTGGTGCCACGCGTGCGACCGGCTCGCGTGCGCCGGGAAGCTGGCCGACGAGCAGGGCGACCCGTCCAGGGCGACGGACGAGCGGGTCAGGCTCCGGCTGCACCTGGAGGCCGCGCATCGTGTCTCCGAACCTTTGACCACGGTGACATGACCGTGGTCATGGACCTCGATCAGACAGATCGGCAGGTGCCTGGGCGCCGGGCGGCGGTGGCCTGCCGTTCTCGCCGGCCTTTGGGGTCATGTCCGGCCACATCCCGCCATCCGCCCCTCGGAGAGGGCAGATGGCGGGATCGGCCAACCGTCGGCTCAGCCGCCGCAGCCGAAGCCGTAATGGACCTCGATGCTGGTCACCGAGTTGTCGTAGGCGAAATACAGCTCCTGCGTCTTACCCGGCTCGATGATCCAGTTCTCGCCGCGGAAGTTCTCGTCGGTCCACACGCACACGTGCTTGTCGGTGCGGTTCCACAGCGAGCCGGCCCGATCGTTCCACGCCGGGCCGATGTTGCGGTGGTCCACCGCGTCGAGCTGCAGGACGCTCCCGGTGAGGCTGTGGCCGTCGAAGAGGCAGACTTTGCCTGCCGAGCAGCCTACGACCCCGTCTTTGGGGTCAGCAGCCGATGCGGATCCCGGAGCCGCCAGTACGGCGGTGGCGGCGAGGACTGCTCCTAATGCCGCGCTTCTGACTGCCAGTTTCATGAATGTCCCTTCCCGTTGTTGCCCGTGGAAGCGTGGTCATGGTCCCCGCGTCCATCTGTCTTCCTTGAGGGCATTCGGGCGCAGGGAGGTTCCCACGCTCATGTGGTTCACAAAGATGACGCTGATCACAGTTGGAACAGACCGTAGTGGGACGGCCCCGAGCGCGGCCGAGGGCGCTCTCCGTGGAGCAGCGGCTGCTCCCGCCCGGGTCCATGCGCTGCCCCCGGCGCCGGAGGCCGGCTCCCTCCGCGCTGACAGCCGGGACGCGGGCGGGGCGGGACGCGCGATGCGTCCCGCCCCACCTGGCCGTCATACGTCCCTACTTCACCGGGGTGAAGTCGCGTGCCCCGATGAAGTCGGGCCGGCGGATCGGAGCCGCGAAGGGCTCCTGCGCCGTGTTCTCCACGCTGTTGAACACGATGAAGACGTTGCTGCGCGCGTACGGGGTGATGTTGTCCCCCGACCCGTGCATCGCGTTGCAGTCGAACCAGGTCGCCGAACCGGCCTTGCCCGTGAAGAGCTTGATGCCGTGCCGGTCGGCCATCTTCGTCAGCGCCTCGTCGGACGGGGTGCCGGCGTCCTGCATCTGCAGGGACTTCTTGTAGTTGTCCTTCGGCGTCTCACCCGCGCAGCCGAGGAACGACTTGTGCGAACCGGGCATGATCATCAGCCCGCCGTTGGTGTCGTAGTTCTCGGTCAGCGCGATCGAGACGGACACGGTCCGCATGTTCGGCAGACCGTCCTCGGCGTGCCAGGTCTCGAAGTCCGAGTGCCAGTAGAAGCCCGAGGCGCCGAAGCCCGGTTTCACGTTGATCCGTGACTGGTGGACGTACACGTCGGAACCGAGGATCTGGCGGGCACGGCCCACCACACGCTCGTCCCGGACCAGGTTCGCGAAGACCTCGCTGAGCTTGTGGACCTCGAACACGGACCGCACGCTCTGCGACTGCGGTTCGATGATCGAGCGCTCGTCGGCGCGCACCGCCGGGTCGGCGATCAGCCGGTCCAGCTCGGCGTGGTAACCAGCCACCTCGTCCGGAGTGATGAGCTGGTCGATGGCGAGGAAGCCGTCGTGCTCGAAGGACTGGAGGTCCTTCGCGGCGACCGGACCGGGCGCGCCCGGCGCGGACCAGATGACCGGGTCCTGGCGGGGAGTGGTCATCTCGGCGGCGCCGCGCGAGGGGTACAGGTCGGCGCGTACATCGGTGGTCATGGTTCAGCCCTCCTCTGTCAGCAGCGGGTACACACCGTTCTCGTCATGGTCCTCCCGTCCGGTGACAGGAGGATTGAAGACGCACACGCAGCGGAAGTCGGTCTTCGGCCGCAGCGTGTGGTGCTCGTGCCCGTTCAGCAGGTACATCGTCCCGGGGGAGATCCAGTGCTTCTCGCCGGTCTCGTCGTTGGTGAGCTCGGCCTCGCCCTCGGTGCACAGAACGGCCTCGATGTGGTTCGCGTACCACATCGACGTCTCCGTGCCCGCGTACAGCACGGTCTCGTGGAGCGAGAAGCCCACCTTTTCCTTGGCGAGCACGATGCGCTTGCTCTCCCAGGTGCCTGAAGCGGACTTGATGTGCCGGTCGGTGTTCTCGATGTCACTGAAAGATCGGACGATCACGGTGGGATGGTGCCTTTCTCTTCTGTCCTGCTCTGTGGTGCCTGCGCGGGGTGTGACCCCGCTCAGGCGGTCTCGCGGACGGAGCGGGCCAGCGTGCGCAGGCCCTCGTCCAGTTCATCGGGGGTGATGGTCAGCGGCGGCAGCAGCTTCACGACCTCGGACTGCGGGCCGGAGGTCTCCAGCAGCAGGCCCAGCTCGAAGGCGCGTGCGCAGACGGCGGAGGCACGCGCGGGGTCGGTGAACTCCAGGCCCCAGACCAGGCCACGGCCGCGGAACTGCGCGGTCGGCTCCTCGCCGCAGATCGCCAGCATCGTCTGCTCGACCTGCTCGCCGCGGGCCAGCGTCTGCTTCTCCATCTGGCCGTCGGCCCAGTAGGCGTCGAGCGTGGCGGCGGCGGTGACGAAGGCCGGGTTGTTGCCACGGAACGTGCCGTTGTGCTCGCCCGGCTCCCAGATGTCCAGCTCGCCCTTGAAGAGGCAGAGCGACATCGGCAGGCCGTAGCCGCTGATGGACTTCGACAGCGTGACGATGTCCGGGACGATGCCGGCCTCCTCGAAGGAGAAGAAACCGCCGGTGCGGCCACAGCCCATCTGGATGTCGTCGACGATCAGGAGCATGTCCTGGCGGTGGCAGAGCTCCTGCAGCGCGCGGAGCCACTCGACGCGGGCGACGTTGATGCCGCCCTCGCCCTGCACGGTCTCCACGATCACGGCGGCGGGCTTGTTCAGGCCGGAACCCTGGTCCTCCAGGAGCCGCTCGAACCAGATGAAGTCGGGAACCGTGCCGTCGAAGTAGTTGTCGAACGGCATCGGGGTGCCGTGCACCAGCGGGATGCCGGCGCCGGCCCGTTTGAAGGCGTTGCCGGTCACGGCGAGCGAACCGAGCGACATGCCGTGGAAGGCGTTGGTGAACGAGACGACGGACTCGCGGCCCTTGACCTTGCGGGCGAGCTTCAGCGCGGCCTCGACGGCGTTCGTGCCGGTCGGGCCGGGGAACATCACCTTGTAGGGCAGGTCACGAGGACGCAGGATCACGTTCTCGAAGGTTTCGAGGAAGGCCCGTTTGGCCGTCGTGGCCATGTCCAGGCCGTGGGTGATGCCGTCGCGCTCGATGTAGTCGATCAGCGCGCGTTTCAGCACCGGGTTGTTGTGGCCGTAGTTGAGAGATCCGGCACCGGCGAAGAAGTCGAGGTACGAGTGTCCGTCCTCGTCGGTGAGCCGGGCGCCCTGCGCGCGGTCGAAGACTGCGGGCCAACCGCGGCAGTAGCTCCGTACTTCCGATTCCAGGGTCTCGAAGACACTCAGGGCGGGCGGGGTGATGGTCACAGCTGATCTCCTGCTCGAGGGGGGTGTGACGGGCGGCGGGTCAGGCATGCCCGGGAAGCCGCGCCCGGGCGGGGCGCGGGGGCGCTGAAGGCCCTAGAACGGACCGATGCGGTAGAGCACTTCCGGCAGGTGCGTTCCCTCGGGGAACAGCGCACCGTCGAAGAGCACCTCGCGCTCCAGTGGCGCGTCGTGGCGCTGCGCGAACGACGTGAAGAGCCGGTCGGAGGCGGTGTTGTCCGGAGTGACGGTCGTCTCGACCGATGCCAGGCCCTGCTCGGAGGCGACGCGGGTGGTCAGTGCGTCCAGCAGCGTCGCCGCCAGCCCCTTGCCACGGTGAGCCCGGTCGACGGCCACCTGCCAGACGACGAGCGTCTCGGGGCGGTCGGGGCGGATGTAGCCGGTCACGAAGGCGATCGGGTCGCCGTTCTCGTCGCGGGCGACCACGGAGGTCGCTGCGAAGTCACGGCACCACAGCAGGTAGCTGTACGAGGAGTTGAGGTCCAGGACCTCGGAGTCGCGGGCGATGCGCCAGATCGCGGCTCCGTCCTCCACTCGCGGGGTGTCGATTCTGAGGAATTCGCTTCGGGCACGTGCAAAATCTGCTGGTGCGGCGGTCATGCGAATTGAATTTACCCAGCAAAAATCAAAATTGCATCGTCGCGAGGGGTTGGGTGAGTGGACCTTTCGTGTTATCACGCGGGCGCGGGCCGGGCTCGGTCGGACGGAAGAATGCCCATATATGTCCAGGATTTATCGGTCGATAACGAACATGGTGTGGGGTCGGTCACATCGCTGTAACTCCAGTGATACTTGTTCGGATTACGTGGATCAGCCCAGCGGAAACTGGGGTGTTTAGGCATGGGGAACGAGGGAAGAAGAATGTGGGGAGCTGCTCTGATAAAGCAGCTCCCCTTTTCTTGCTTCGGCTGGAGGATGAGGGAATGCTGATGGGGTCGCTGAATGGCGCTCAATGGCACTGATGGGGCGCCGAATAAGTCGTCCCGCGTCGGGCCGCAGTTAATTCAGCTGTGGGGCCAGGTTTCCACGACGGCTTCGCGGGCAGCATCCACATCGGTCTCCCGGCCCGCCTCGGCCAGGGCCGCGCCCAGGGCGGTCAGTGAGGACAGCACCGCGTCCCGCGTCGCGTCCACGCCGTAGTGATTGACCCGGATCATCTCCTTGGACAGTGCCCCGCCGCCCGCGATCAGCGGCAGCGACGGGTCGGCCGCGAGCGCCCGGCCGACGAGCGCGGCGGCGTCGACACCCGCCGGTGTCCGCAGCGTCGTGGCGACCGGTGCCGCGTCACGGGCGTCGTGGACGTACGGCTCCAGCCCGCCACCGAGCGCCGCGGCACCCGCCCGGGTCGCCGCGGCCGCCGACGCGTGCCGCGCCATGACGGTGTCCGGGCCGTCCGCCTCGATCCGCTCCAGGCACGCGTCGAGCGCCAGCATCTCCAGCTGGGCGGGCGCGTGCGGCAGCGCCTGGCGGCCCCCGTCGATCCAGCGGGCCTTCCAGTCCAGCAAGGAGAGGTACGACTGGCGCGGGGCCTGCGGGTTGGCGGCCATCCGCTCCCACGCCCGCGCGCTCACCGACACCGCGGACACCCCGGCCGGACCGCCCATGGCCTTCTGGGCGCCGATGACGCACAGGTCCACGCCCCAGGCGTCCACCAGCAGCGGCTCCGCGCCCACCGACGCGACGGCGTCCACCATGAACAGCGCGCCGTGCGCCCGGACCACCTCGCCGATCTCCGCGACCGGGTTGGTGTTGCCGGTCGCCGCCTCCGCGTGCACGAGCGACACGAAGTCGATCTCGGGGTGCTCGGCCAGTGCCCGCTCGACCTGCGCGGCGGTGACCGCCGAGTGGAACGGCACCGTGAGGTCGACGACCTCGGCGCCGCAGTCGCGCAGCCAGTTGCCGAAGGTCTGGCCGTACGGCCCGGTGACCACGTTCAGCGCGGTCGAACCGGGCCGCGCGCCGCCCCGGATACAGCCTTCGAGGGGCAGCAGCGCCTCGCCCTGCATGATGACGACGTCCTGCTCGGTGGCGAGGAGGCCGGCCACCCGCCGCTCGATCGCTGCGAAGTGTGCGGCGGTGAGCGGGGCGAGGTCGAGGAACGGATGTGTCACGGTGGTGCTCTCTTCGGGTCGGCCGGTGCGCGGTCAGCGCCTGCGTCGAGGGTACTAAGCGCCTCTCTGCCTCCTCGGTGGAGCGCCTCGTACAGTGCTGCCCATGAGTGATCACGAGGTGGCGCCGGTGCTGCGGATCAAGGGGCGGGTGCTCGTCGGACCCGACGAGGTGAGGGACGGACTCTGGGCGGTCGACGGGCGGATCACCTACGAGAGGCCGCCGGGCGCGGACGACGCGGTGACGCTCAGCGGATGGGTGCTGCCCGGCCTCGTCGACGCGCACTGCCACGTCGGGCTCGGCCACCAGGGCCCCGTCGACGCGGCGACCAGTGAGAAGCAGGCCCTCACCGACCGGGAGGCCGGCACGCTGCTCATCCGGGATGCCGGATCGCCCTCCGACACCCGGTGGACGGACGAACGCGAGGATCTGCCGAAGATCATCAGGGCGGGCCGGCACATCGCCAGGACCCGTCGTTACATCCGAGGCTTCGCCCATGAGATCGAGCCCGGCGACCTCGTCGCCTACGTTGCCCAGGAGGCGCGGCGCGGCGACGGCTGGGTGAAGCTGGTGGGCGACTGGATCGACCGGGACGCCGGGGACCTGACCGCCTGCTGGCCGCGCGGCGAGGTCGAGGCAGCGATCGCCGAGGCGCACCGGCTCGGCGCCCGGGTCACCGCCCACTGCTTCGCCGAGGACGCGCTGCGGGACCTGGTGGAGGCCGGGATCGACTGCGTCGAGCACGCCACGGGGCTGACCGAGGACACCATTCCGCTGTTCGCGGAGCGCGGCGTGGCGATCGTCCCGACCCTGGTCAACATCGCCACGTTCCCCGCCCTCGCGGCAGGTGGCGAGGCCAGGTTCCCCCGCTGGTCCGCCCATATGCGGCGGCTCCACGACGCCCGGTACGACACCGTGCGCGCGGCGTACGACGCGGGGATCCCCGTCTTCACCGGTACGGACGCGGGCGGGTCGCTGGCCCACGGTCTGATCGCGGAGGAGGTCGCCGAACTGGTGAAGGCGGGCATCCCGCCCCTCGACGCGCTCTCCGCGACGGCCTGGGGCGCGCGGCGGTGGCTCGGCCGGCCGGTGCTCGAGGAGGGCGCCCCGGCGGACCTGGTGATGTACGACGAGGACCCGAGGGCGGACGTACGGGTGCTGGCGTCCCCGCGGAGGGTGGTGCTCAACGGACGGGTGAGGGGCTGACCGCCGGTTGACCTCCCGGTGGGCGCCGGGTTGACCGGCGGTGACTCCGGGACCGCTGTCTCGTTGAAGCATCTCGGCACGCCGTCCGGGCGCCGATCTTACGGGCCGGACACGCAGTGAAACGGGTGATTCCGAGGAACTCCTGTGCCGGTGGAATCGAATGCGCACACGAAAACCCCTCTTTGGAGTGAACTGGCGGAAGGTGTCCACCAGTTCACCCTCTGTGCGTAAAGATTCACGGAGTCGAGGCCACCGGTGCCCGCGATGTCCCCCATTGGACGGCGCCGGTGGCTCCATGTCTCTTGTGGGGGTTCCACCATCTTGAACAGCAACACCTTCCGTTCGGCCGCCCTGGCGATCGCCGCCGCTCCCGTCGCTCTGCTCGTCGCCGTCCCCGCGCACGCAGCCACCG
The DNA here is from genome assembly GCF_042871445.1 of Streptomyces sp. NPDC005794. Classification (NCBI taxonomy): domain Bacteria; kingdom Bacillati; phylum Actinomycetota; class Actinomycetes; order Kitasatosporales; family Streptomycetaceae; genus Streptomyces; species Streptomyces sp. NPDC005794. The sequence continues at coordinate 66,217 of NZ_JBIAIN010000023.1, read as the reverse complement.
CGACGACCCCGGCGACTCCCGCCTCCGGCCACGGAAAGGCCAGCGCGGTCGTGCTCCGTGCCGGGCTCGACGTCTCGCTCCTGAACAAGTCGGTCCAGGTGCCGCTCGAGGCCACGCTCAACGAGGTCCACGCTCCGGCGAGCGCGGAGAAGACCGCGCTCAGCGTGGAGCTCGACGGCGCCGAGCAGGGCCGTCCCATCCATGTGCTGAAGGCCGATGTGGCCACGGCGAACGCCACGGTGGACAAGCACAAGGCAGAGGGGTACACCAACCTCGCCGAGGCGCGGGTGCACGTACCGGGGCTGCCGCTGCTCTCGCTGATCGAGGTCCAGAAGGTCACCTCCAAGGCGGTGTGCGAGGTGGGCCACAAGCCGGTCGCGGAGTCGAACGTGCTCGGGCACGTGACGGTGCTCGGGAAGAAGACCACACTCACCTCGGGCGGTACGACGAAGGTCGAGGTGCCGGGCGTCGGTGACGTGACGCTCGACCTGTCGAAGACCGCGACGACCTCGCGGACGGCGGCCGCGACGGCGCTCCAGCTGCGGGTGTCGGTGGACCCGCTGGACCTGGGCGTCGCCGCGGTGGAGGGCGAGGTCACGCTGGCCGAAGCGACGTGCGAGACGCCCCAGGGCGGCGGCTCGGACGACGGCGGTTCCGGCAACGGTGGATCGACGGGCGGAGACAGCGGCTCCGGCGACACGGGCGGCTCCGGTGAGACCGGTGGCTCCGGCGACTCCGGCGGCCAGGAGGAGCCCGTCGACGTGAAGCCCCAGACCGGCTCCGACCCGGTCGAGGCCTCCGGCACCGGCGACCTCGCCGAGACCGGATCCAGCTCCTCCACCCCGTACATCGCCGGCGGCGCCGCCGTCCTGCTGGCGGCCGGCGCCGGCGCCACGGTCATCGCCCGCAGGCGTGCCCGAGGCTGATCACCAATCCCGGGGGGCCGTCAGCCGACGGCTCTCCGGGGCAGCCCCTGCAGGGCCAGGTCGAACGCCTGCAGGAACCTGTTGGTCGTCACACGGTCGCGTACGGCCAGTCGCAGCCACTCGCTGCCCAGCCCGGGAAACGTGTCCCCGCGCCGCGCCGCGAAGCCGCGCGAGCGCAGCAACTGCCGGACCTCGTCCGCCCGCTCCAGCCGCAGCAGCACGAACGGCCCGGCGGCCGGCTCCACCACCCGTACCTCGCTGAACTCCGCGAGCCCGGCCAGCAGATGAGCCCGGTCCACCGCGATCCGGTCCGCCGCGTCCGCCGCTTCGACGAGCGCACGCGGCTCCATGCACGCCTCGGCCGCCGCCAGCGCGGGGGAGGACACCGGCCACAGCGGCTGCGCCTCCTGCAGCACCGAGACGGTCGCCGGGTCGGCCAGTACGTAACCGATGCGCAGCCCCGCCAGCCCCCAGGTCTTGGTGAGGCTCCGCAGCACCACAAGACCGGGGACGTCCGTACGCCCGCACAGCGCCTCACGCTCACCCGGCACGGCGTCCATGAAAGCCTCGTCGACCACCAGCGTCCGCCCGGGCCGCGCCAGTTGCTCCAGCACGCCCGCGGGGTGCAGCACGGACGTCGGGTTGGTCGGGTTGCCGACCACCACCAGGTCCGCGTCCTCCGGCACCGCCGCAGGATCGAGCCGGAAGCCGTCCTCCGGCCGCAGCACCACCCGTCCGACTTCGTGACCCGCCGCGCGCAGGGCGGCCTCGGGCTCGGTGAACTGCGGATGCACGACGACCGGCCGCCGGGCGGGCAGCGCTCTCGCGATCAGCACGAACGCCTCGGCCGCGCCCGCCGTGAGCAGCACCCTTTCCTCAGGCAGCCCGTGCCGTCCGGCGACCGCCGTCCGGGCGGGCCGCCCGTCCGGATAGGCGGCCAGTGATCCCAGCGACGCGGCTATCCGCTGCCGCAGCCAGTCCGGGGGTGTGCCGGTCCGTACGTTGACGGCGAGGTCGGTCAGGTCCAGGCCGCGTACTTCCGCGTCGCCGTGGTGCCGCAGGTCGGGCCCGGCGCTCTCGATGTGCTTCGTGGGGGGCAGCATGGCAGCCATGGTGAACGGCTCGGAGCGATTCGTCGATGCCGAGGTGTCGGCCGGAGTGCTCCGGCGGGCCACGGCACAGGTCACGGACGCCGACTTGCGCTTCGGAACCAGCAGTTCACCGGCGTCCACGAGCGCCGCGGCCTCCGCCACCGACCCGGTGGCCACCGCCTCACGGGGCACCGCCGAGGGATGCGGCACGGAGACCTCCGCCAGCGCCCCGGCCGTGTACGACCGCACGGGCACCCCCAGACGCTCCGCGGCGCCGAGGATGCCCGGCTCGTCCGCCTTCGTGTCGAGCGTCGCCAGCTCGACCACTTCACCGGCCTCCGGGCCGGCCTCCTGAAGCGTCCTCCGGATCAGTCCCAGTACCTCCTCGGCCAGGACGCCGCGACGGGCACCGACACCGACGACGAGCCCGGCTCGGGTCATGGCAGAAAGTCCTTTCAGGGGACACAGGACGGGACACGTAGGGGACTCGGACCAGGGGACACGCCAAGGCGGACGTGAGGTGCGGGAAACGGGCTCAATCCGCTAGCAAGGGCCCATGGCGGTATTCGTCGCGCTCGGCGCGTTCCTGATGACCCTGGTGGGCGGCTGGGTCGCCCAGCGCGTCAGCGACCGCCGCCACCTCGTGCTCGGCTTCGCCGGCGGCCTGATGCTGGGCGTCGTCGGTCTCGATCTGCTGCCCGAGGCGGTGGAGGCCGCGGGCAGCCCGGTCTTCGGCGTCCCCGCGGCCCTGCTGCTGTTCGTGGGCGGCTTCCTGACGGCGCATCTCGTCGAGCGTTCGCTGGCCGTGCGCCAGGCGGCACACGGGGCGAGCGAGGAGCGGGTGCCGCAGGTCGGGCTGACGGCGGCGGCCGCGATGGTGGGCCACAGCCTGATGGACGGCATCGCGCTCGGCGCCGCGTTCCAGATCGGCGGCGGAATGGGAGCCGCCGTCGCGCTCGCCGTCATCACCCATGACTTCGCCGACGGCTTCAACACGTACACGATCACCAGCCTCTACGGAAACGCCCGCCGCAAGGCACTCCTGATGCTGTTCGCGGACGCCCTGGCCCCGATCGTGGGCGCGGCGACCACCCTGCTGTTCACCCTTCCGGAGGAACTGCTCGGCTGTTATCTCGGCTTCTTCGGCGGGGCGCTCCTCTACCTCGCCGCCGCCGAGATCCTCCCCGAGGCGCACCACGACCACCCGGCCCGCTCCACACTGCTGTGCACGGTCACGGGGGTGGGCTTCATCTGGCTGGTGGTCGGCATCGCGGAGTGACGTCGTCCAGGGCGCCCCTCCACGGGAGCGGAGTGACGTCATCTTCGGCACTGCTCCACGAAGCGCCGGGCCACCCCGGGCTCCGCCGCCCAGTGCGTGTGCAGATAACTCGCGTGAACGCCCCCCTGCACGAAGCCCTCCACCCGCCGCTCCGGCTGGTGCAGACCCCAGGCGGGTGTCGCGCCGGCCCCGGGCTCCAGCACCGTCCGGTGGAACTCGTGCCCGCGCAGCCGGGTCCCGGCCACGGCCAGCACGCTGTCGGACACCGCCACCGCCTGCCGGTAGCCGAGCGTCAGCCGCTCGGACATCCGGGCCGAGGCGTCCAGCACCCCGCACATCGGCCGGCCGTCCAGCTCACGGGCCAGATACAGCAGCCCCGCGCACTCCGCCGCCACCGGGGCACCGGACAGGGCCAGTCCGGTCACCGCCCGGCGCAGCGGCTCGTTCGCGGACAGCTCCGGGGCGTACACCTCGGGGAAGCCGCCGCCGATGACCAGGCCCGCCGTACCCGTGGGCAGCTTCTCGTCGCGCAGCGGATCGAAGACGACCACCTCCGCGCCCGCCGCCGTCAGCAGTTCGGCGTGCTCCGCGTACGCGAAGGTGAACGCCGCGCCGCCCGCGACGGCCACCACCGGCCGGGCTCCCGGCTCGGGGTGGTGCTCCGGCTCCCACGCCTCGCCGGGCAGGGCGGGCGCCGAACGGGCCAGCGCCAGCAGGGCGTCCAGATCACAGCCCTCCCGCACCCGCTCACCCATCGCCCGTACGGCGTCGAGGGCGTCGGCCTGCCGCTCGGCCACCGGGACGAGCCCCAGGTGGCGCGAGGGCGTCGCCACCTGCGGCGCCCGCCGCAGCACTCCGAGCACCGGCAGCCCGGACTCGTCCAGCGCCTCCCGGAGCAGCGCCTCGTGTCGGTCGGAGGCCACCTTGTTCAGGATCACCCCGCCGATCCGCACCTCCGGGTCCCAGGAGGCGAAACCGTGCACGAGGGCAGCGACCGAACGCGACTGCGAGGACGCGTCGACCACCAGCACGACGGGAGCCCGCAGCAGCTTGGACACCTGGGCGGTCGAGGCGAGTTCACCCTGCCCCGAGGCCCCGTCGTACAGCCCCATCACTCCTTCGACGACGGCCAGGTCGCAGCCTGCCGCACCGTGCGCGAACAGCGGGGAGACGAGACCGGGCCCGCACATGTACGCGTCGAGGTTGCGCCCCGGGCGGCCGGTGGCCAGCGCGTGGTAACCCGGGTCGATGTAGTCGGGCCCCACCTTGTGGGGGGACACGGCGAGGCCACGCCCCGCGAAGGCCGCCATCAGGCCCGTGGCGACCGTGGTCTTGCCGCTGCCCGAGGCGGGTGCGGCGATGACCAGACGAGGAACACTCACCACTCGATGCCTCTCTGGCCCTTCTGCCCGGCGTCCATCGGGTGCTTGACCTTCGACATGTCGGTCACCAGGTCGGCGGCCTCGATCAGCTTCTGCGGGGCGTTCCGGCCCGTGATCACCACGTGCTGCGTGCCCGGACGGTCCCGCATCACCTCGACGACCTCGTCGGTGTCGATCCAGCCCCAGTGCATCGGGTAGGCGAACTCGTCGAGCACGTACAGCTTGTACGTCTCCGCCGTCAGGTCACGCTTGACCTGCTCCCAGCCCTCGCGGGCCTTCTCCTCGTTGTCGGAGTTGTCACCGTGAATGCCCCGCTGGACCCACGACCAGCCCTCGCCCATCTTGTGCCAGTCGACGGTGCCGCCCTCGCCGCTCGCCCCGAGCACCTTCAGCGCGTTCTCCTCGCCGACCTTCCACTTCGCCGACTTCACGAACTGGAACACCCCGATCGGCCACCCCTGGTTCCAGGCCCGCAGCGCCAGCCCGAAGGCCGCCGTCGACTTGCCCTTGCCGATGCCCGTGTGGACGAACAGCAGCGGACGGTTACGCCGCTGACGTGTCGTCAGTCCGTCGTCCGGTACCGATACCGGCTGTCCCTGTGGCATTAAGCGGCCCTCCCGGCAGCAGTGATGTCCTTGACCAGCCCGGCGATCGAGTCGGCGCGCAGCTCGTCGAGCGTGACCGCGCTGCCCCCCAGATCCCGTGCGAGCTGTGCGGCGAGACCGAGGCGTACGAACCCCGACTCGCAGTCCACGACGACGGAAGCGGTCCCCTCGGAGGCGTGCAGCCGCCCGGCCCGCGCCGCCAGCGCCACCGGATCGACGCCCCCGGTCGCCCGGCCGTCCGTCACCACCACGAGCAGCGGGCGGCGCGACGGATCGCGCAGCCGCTCCACCCGCAGCACGTCGTGCGCCCTGAGCAGTCCGGCGGCCAGCGGGGTGCGACCGCCGGTCGGCAGCGACTCCAGCCGTGCGGCAGCCGCGTCCACCGACGAGGTGGGCGGCAGCGCCACCTCGGCGTCCTTGCCCCGGAAAGTGACCAGGCCGACCTTGTCACGCCGCTGGTAGGCGTCCAGCAGCAGCGACATCACCGCGCCCTTGACGGCGGCCATCCGCTGCCGGGCCGCCATCGACCCGGAGGCGTCCACGACGAACAGCACCAGATTGCCCTCGCGCCCCTCCCGGGTCGCCTGCCGCAGATCGTCACGCCGTACGACGAGTCCTCGCCCCGACCGCCCGCGCGCCCGCTGGTGCGGCGCCGCCGCCTGTACGGTCGCCGCCAGGTGCAGCTTCGTCAGCGCACCCTCGGGCCGCCGCGACCCGGTGGTCCGGCCGTGCTCGGTACGCGCCCGGGACCGCCGCCCGGCCGCGCCCTCGCCCAGGCCGGGCACGCTCAGCATCTTCGTGCGGAACGGCTCGCCGGCCCGCACCGGCTGCTGTTCCCCGGCGCCGCCGCCCGGCGCGGGCGCTCCGCCGCTCCCCGCCTCGTCACGGCCGGGCGTGTCCGTGCCCCCGTCGTCGGGGCCGGGCGTGTCCGTACCGCCGTCGTCGGGGCCGCCGCCCTGCGGTGGCACGCCGCCGCCGGGTCCGTCGGGGTCCGGGTCGTCGTCGCCCCCGTCGTTCTCGTCCGCGGCGTCCTGGAGGGCGTCGTCCAGCTTGTCCTCGTCCAGCCCGGGCGCGTCGAACGGATTGCGCCGTCGACGGTGGGGGAGTGCCAGGAGCGCGGCCTGCCGCACGTCGTCCGCGACGACCTCCTCGCGGCCCGCCCACGCGGCCAGCGCCGTCGCGGTGCGGGCCATGACGATGTCGGCCCGCATCCCGTCGACCTCGAACGCCGCACACGTCGCCGCGATCTGCCGCAGCACGCCGTCGCCGAGCACCACCCGGGGAAGCAGGGCGCGCGCGGCGACGATCCGCTCACGCAGCGCGGCCTCCTCGTCGGCCCACCGTGCGGCGAAGGCGGCCGGATCGTCGTCGTAGGCGAGCCTGCGCCGTACGACCTCGACGCGCAGGTCCGTCTCACGCGAGGCGGCCACCTCGACGGTCAGCCCGAAGCGGTCCAGCAACTGCGGCCGGAGCTCGCCCTCTTCCGGATTCATCGTCCCGACCAGAAGGAAGCGTGCCGCGTGACGGACGGAGACGCCTTCGCGCTCGACGTACGAGGCGCCCATGGCCGCCGCGTCGAGCAGCAGGTCCACCAGGTGGTCATGGAGGAGGTTGACCTCGTCGACGTACAGGATCCCGCGATGGGCGTCGGCGAGGAGCCCCGGCTCGAAGGCCTTCACGCCCTCCGAGAGGGCCCGTTCGATGTCGAGAGCCCCGACCAGCCGGTCCTCCGACGCGCCGACCGGAAGCTCCACGGTCCGCGCCGGGCGCGACACGCCCGTCCCCGTCTCGTGGGGGCCGTCGGGACACGCCGGATCGGGCGCGCCGGGGTCGCACGAGAAGCGGCACCCCGCCACGACCGCGACCTCGGGCATGAGCGCGGCGAGCGCCCGTACGGCGGTGGACTTCGCGGTGCCCTTCTCACCCCGGACCAGGACCCCGCCGACGGCGGGACTGACGGCGTTGAGCAGGAGACCGAGCCGCAGATCGTCCTGCCCGACGATGGCGGTGAAGGGATAGGGCGTGTTCACAAGGCCTCCTCTGTAGCGATCACACCTGCATGACCGAGCGCGCCGGTTGTCTCAGGAACGGGTGCCCCCGGCGCGCCCGGGGCGATGAACGGCAGCCCCTCGGGCGCGCCGGTCTCGATGAGCCGCCACAAGGCGTCCGTGTCGGTGTGCTCCTCGATCAGGTCCCCCAGCCGGTCCAGCTGTTCCTCCCGCAGCGCCCCGAAGCTCGTGTCCGGCGCCGGGACGAACCGCCGTCCCGCGGCCCGCGCGACCTCGACCAGGAACGCCCGCCGGAACGCGTCGCTCTCCAGCGACCCGTGCCAGTGCGTCCCCCAGACCGAACCCACCCGGCACCCGTCCAGGAACGGTTCGCCGCCCGTCACCTCGGCCACCCCGTGATGGATCTCGTAACCCTCCACCGGTTCCCCGAGCGCCGACCCGACGGGCCGCCCCAGGACCTTCTCCCGGCCGAAGCGGACCCGCACCGGCAGCAGCCCGAGCCCCTCGACCAGACCGGCCCGTGACTCCACGTCGTCCTCGACGCGCTCACCCAGCACCTGGAACCCGCCGCAGATCCCCAGTACCGGCCGCCCCTCGGCGGCCCGCCGCCGCAGCGCGTCGGCGAGTCCCCGCTCGCGCAGCCACGCCAGCGCCTTCACGGTGCCCCGCGTCCCGGGCACGATCACGAGGTCGGCGTCGGCGAGCTCCTCCGCCCGGTCCACGAACCGCACCACCACACCCGGCTCGGCCGCCAGGGCGTCCACATCGGTGAAGTTCGACATCAGCGGTACGGCGCACACCGCGACCCGCAACACGTCCTCACCGTGCGGCGGCGCCACGACCGACTCCCGTACGGCGCCCCGCATCGACACCCGCAGCCCGTCCTCCTCGTCGATGCCCAGCCCGTGGGCGTACGGCAGCACCCCGTACGTCCGCCGGCCCGTGAGCCCGAGCAGCATGTCGAGACCGGGCTCCAGCAGAGACACGTCACCACGGAACTTGTTGACGAGATATCCGGCGACCAGCGACTGGTCCTCGGGGCTCAGCAGCGCCGTCGTACCGAAGAACGAGGCGAACACACCGCCCCGGTCGATGTCGCCGACCACCAGCACGGGAAAGCGCGCGGCCCGGGCGATGCCCATGTTCACGATGTCCGTACGCCGCAGATTGATCTCGGCCGGACTGCCCGCCCCCTCGCAGATCACGGCGTCATACGTGCCCCGCAGCTGCTCCAGACAGTCAACGACCGTCCCCAGCAGCGCCTCCTGGCGCCCTCCGTGATAGCCGCGCGCACTCATCTCGCCGACCGGCTTTCCCATCAGTACGACCTGGCTCGACCGGTCACCGCCGGGCTTGAGCAGCACCGGGTTCATCAGCGCCGACGGCTCCACCCGGGCGGCCTGCGCCTGCATCGCCTGGGCCCGGCCGATCTCCGCGCCCTCCCGGGTGACGAACGAGTTCAGCGACATGTTCTGCGCCTTGAACGGTGCGACCTTCACCCCCTGGCGCACCAACCACCGGCAGATCCCGGCCGTGACGACGCTCTTGCCCGCGTCCGACGTGGTTCCCGCGACCAGCAGCCCGCCGCTCATTCGCCTCTCCGTCCCATGGCCGACCGCCCCACCGCACACACGGCGAGGGCCAGCACACTCACCCGGCGCGACAGCCGCACCGCGCGTTCGATGTCCGTGACCCGCACGTCCCGGCCGGCCCCGCCGTTGAGCACGGGCCGGTGCTCGACCCGCCCGCCGTACGCGAGGGTGCCGCCGAGCCGTACGCCGAGCGCGCCCGCGAACGAGGCCTCCACCGGGCCCGCGTTGGGGCTGGGATGCCGGCCCGCGTCGGCCCGCCAGGCCCGGACGGCCTCGCGAGGGCGTCCCCCGGCGGCCACGGCGAGCACGGCGGTGAGCCGGGCCCCGGGCCAGCCGGCGACGTCGTCGAGCCGGGCGGATGCCCAGCCGTAGCGCCGGTAGCGGGGCGACGTGTGCCCGACCATGGCGTCGAGCGTGTTGACGGCCCGGAAGGCGACCAGTCCGGGCACTCCGCCGAGTGCACCCCACACCAGGGCTCCCACGACGGCGTCCGACGTGTTCTCGGCGACGGACTCCACCACCGCGCGGGCGATCTGCTGCGCGTCCAGTGCCTGCGGATCACGGCCGCACAGATGCGGCAGCCGCTCCCGGGCCAGCTCGACGTCCCCGGCGGCCAGCGCCCCGCCGATGGCGCGCGCCTCGCGGCCCAGCGAGGTGCCACCGACGACGGACCAGGTGGCGGCGGCGGTCAGCGCCACGGCGGCGGCGGGACGGTCCCGTACGGCACGGGCGGCCAGCGCGGCGGCGCCCGTGGCACCCCCGGCACAGACGAGCGCGTGCAGGGCACCCCAGCCACGGTGATCGCGCCACAGACGGCCCTCGGCCCCCGCCGCGGCACGCCCGAAGGCGGCGACGGGGTGACCCCGCCGGGGGTCACCGAGCAGCAGGTCGCCGATCAGACCGGCGGCGGCGCCGTACGCGAAGATGCGGTCGGCTCGCACCGCTCAGCCGGCCGTCGCGCCTCGAAGGACCTTCACAGCGGGTGGTACGGCGACCGACGCAGGGCAGCCAGGCATGGCGTATGTCCTCACTCAGGGTCCGCGCCCTGGTTCGACGTGACCGGCGACGAGAGTCTCCTGGCTTCCGGATCCGCAGGTCCTCCGGCCTTCCAGCCCGCGGTGACGGGCCGTGACTTCCGTGTGGAGGCTGCTCCCCGGTGACAGTGGCGGGACCGCGCCGGATTCGCACCGGCTTCCTCTTCTGTCGCCGTACATGGCTCCGGCAGTCCACCACGCGCCGCGAACGCCCGTCAACCTGCCGCTGACCTGCGAGGCTTCAGTGTGCTCAGACGCACACCGGCCGGACACACACGGGGTGTGTCCGGCCGGTGCGCGTCTGAGCGGAGGTCAGGCGACGATCAGATAGATCCCGTACGCGACCGCCGCCAGGCACAGCCCGAAGCAGGCGTACGCGCCGGTGCGCGCCAGGACGCCGGCCCCGCCGCCGCCCTGCGCCGTCGGCGTCTGCTTGGCGAGGCCCGTGATGCCGAGGGTGAAGAGGCCGACCAGCGCCACGGTGATCACGAGGCTGACGCCGAAGACGGAAGCGAGAGCTGCCCAGTCGATGTTCATGCGGATCTGTCCTTACACCGTGGCCGGCCGGGCCGGGTCGGCCGGGGTCTCGGCCGTCGTGGCCGGAGCGTGGATGGTGGTCTTGAGCTCGGTGGCGGCCACACCGGCGGGCGGCGGGCTGACGGCCGCGATGGCGGTCGTGACGACGCCCGCGGGCTCGTCCTCGGGCTCGTTGACATTGGTGTGGTCGACCGGCTTGCGGCGCGACACCAGCCAGATGGCGCCGGAGCCGGCGACGAGCAGGACGGCGACCACGGCGACGCCCCAGGGGCCCTGCTTGGTCAGGAACTCGGCACCCGCGCCGACCAGTCCGGCGGCCGGCAGCGTCAGACCCCAGGCGATGAACATCCGGGTGGCGGTGGACCAGCGGACCACGCCCCCCTTGCGTCCGAGGCCCGCGCCCATGACGGCGCCGGAGCAGGACTGCGTGGTGGAGAGGGAGAAGCCGAGGTGCGAGGAGGCCAGGATGACCGTGGCCGCGCTCGTCTGGGCCGCGAAGCCCTGCGGCGGACGCAGGTCGGTGAGGCCGCTGCCCATGGTGCGGATGATGCGCCAGCCGCCGAGGTAGGTGCCCAGCGCGATGGCGATACCGGCGGAGGCGATGACCCAGACCGGCGGGTTGGAGCCGGGGGAGAGGACGCCACCGGTGACCAGGGCCAGGGTGATGATGCCCATGGTCTTCTGCGCGTCGTTGGTGCCGTGGGCGAGCGAGACGAGACCGGCCGAGGCGATCTGGCCGGCGCGGTACCCCTTGGCGGTCGACTTCAGCTGCGCCGGATCCGTGATCTTCCGGTTCAGGCGGTACGTCAGCTTCGTGGCCAGCAGGGCGGCGAGACCGGCGACGACGGGCGCGGCGATCGCGGGCAGCAGGACCTTCGTGACGACGGTGCCGCCGTTGATCGAGGACCAGCCGGCCGACATGACCGCGGCGCCGATGAGGCCGCCGAAGAGTGCGTGGGAAGAGCTGGAGGGCAGGCCGACCAGCCAGGTCAGCAGATTCCACAGGATGGCGCCGACGAGCGCGGCGAAGATGACCTCGGTTCTGAGGCCGTTCTCATTGATGATCCCGCCGGAGATCGTCTTGGCGACCTCCACCGACAGGAACGCGCCGACGAGGTTGAGAACGGCGGACATGGCCACCGCTGTCTTGGGCTTGAGAGCGCCGGTCGAGATGGTGGTGGCCATCGCGTTGGCGGTGTCGTGGAAACCGTTCGTGAAATCGAACACGAGAGCTGTCACGATCACGATCGCGAGCAGCAGCGTGATGTGTTCCATTTACCCAGGCAATCGTTCGACGTCATTGGCACGTGGAACGTAAGCAACCAGGGTGAACGGAAGGTGAACTGGACAGGGCGGCATGGTGACCCCATGCGCGTATGTCGATTCCGCTTGTGTGCGTGCGGTGCTGTCGGGTGCCTCCGCGCCGGTGCGGGAACCGGCCGCACCCGGCGTCCGGCGTCCGGATCGAGCCCGATATGTCCCCTTGAGGAGACGTCGGTCACGTGACCCTAGGATCCCCGCATGAGTGATGTGCGTACGGACGCGGTCGAACGGGCTTGGGACGGGGTCGTCGAGACGGCCCGGAGGACGGCGGCGGACGGCCTGGTCGTCGGCACCTCGGGCAACGTGTCGGCCCGGGCCGGCGGAATCGTGCTGGTCACCCCCAGCGGGGTGCCCTACGACCGGCTGGGCCCCGGGGACGCGGTCGGCGTCGACCTCGAAGGGCGTCAGGTCCTGGGCGACCTGGTCCCGACCAGCGAGCTCCCGCTCCACCTGGCCGTCTACCGCGAGACCGACGCCGCGGCTGTCGTCCACACGCACGCCGTGCACGCCACGGCCGTCTCCACCCTCGTCCCCGAGGTACCGCTCGTGCACTACGCCGCGGCCATGCTCGGCGGCACCGTCCGCACCGCCGCCTACGCGCGCTACGGGACGCGGGAGCTCGCCGACAACATGCTGGCCGCCCTGCGCGACCGCACGGCCTGCCTGCTGCAGAACCACGGCACCGTCACCTACGGAGCGACCCTCGACGAGGCCTACGACCGCACCGCCCAGCTCGAATGGATGTGCAGGCTCTGGCTCACCGCGAGCTCCGTTCCCGGGCACCGGCCGAACCTCCTCACCCCCGCCCAGCTGCGCGACGTGCAGGACGCCCTGGAGGGGTACGGCCAGCCCGGCTGAGCCCGGCGCGCCGCACCGTACGGCCGACGCCCACTGGCAGCCGACGTCGCCGCCCGGGACACTGGAGCCGTGCGCCCGGCAACAGCGGCGGCAGTGGCCGCCACCTCGATCCTCGGCGTCGGCGCGGCAGCGGTCGCCGCCGGCCGCTACGCCAGCGACGCCGCCCTCGGGGCGCCCTCGCCACACCCCTTCCCGGGCGACCGCCGGCTCACCGTGCACGCCACCGCGGCCGGGCAGATCACCCTGACCCGCTCCTTCACCGCGCTGCGCCCCGGCACGTACGGACTGACCGGCCGAGGCGTCCACGCGGTGGTCGGCCCGGTGATCGAACAGCCGCCCGGCGGTTCCGCGGCCTCCGCCGACACCGTCGTACGCCGGCTGGAACGCGTGACCCTCGGCAGCCTGAAGCCGGGCGCCAGGGTCCGCCTCACCCCGGAGCTCCACCGCGGCGACCCGCTCACCGCCCTCGGCCTCGGATACAAGGAGGTCGAGGTCCCCGGCGAGCTCGGCGCCCTGCCCGCCTGGTTCGTGCCCGGCGCCCGCGACACCTGGGTGATCACCGTCCACGGTCTCGGCGCCACCCGGGACCACCCCATGAACGTGATGGGGTTCCTCCACACCCAGCAGCTTCCCGTGCTCGACCTGGCCTACCGCGGTGACGCGGGTGCCCCGCGCTCCCCGGACGGCCTCGCCCACCTCGGTGAGTCCGAATGGCGCGACCTCGACGCGGCCATCCGCTACGCCGTGCGTTACGGGGCCGAGAAGGTCATCCTCCACGGCTGGTCCTCGGGAGCCTCGATGGCCCTGCACGCGGCCGTCAACTCCGCCCTCCGTGATCGCATCAGCGGCCTCGTCCTCGACTCCCCGGTCCTGGACTGGAAGACCACTCTGCGGGCGCTCGCCTCGGCCCGGGGCGTGCCCTCCGCGCTGCTTCCGCTGGCCGTCCGGGCCGCACAGGGCCAGACCGGACTGCGCGGCGCCCCGCTCCTGGACACCTCGGTGCCGACGGCCCTGCACGCCCCCACGCTCATCGTCCACGGCCCCGACGACACCCTGGCCCCCTGGCGGCAGTCCCGGGAACTCGCCGCACGCCGCCCCGACCTGGTGACCCTGCACTCCGTACCGCAGGCTCCGCATGCGGCGATGTGGAATGCCGACCCGGACGGCTACGAGGAGGCACTCCGGCGCTTCCTCACGCCCCTGATGTGAGCTGATGCGGCGGAACCGCCCGGTTGGTGCCCCGGTTCCGTTGCCTCCCGTATCCCGGTGACACGGCTTCCGTTTGGGCTTTCGGCCCGTCAGAGGCAAGACTGCTCCTCGTGACGTCCCGTACCCCGCGCGACTCCAGGCTGCGACTTGTCCGCCCGCGACCCCAGGCGACCGCCCGTAGGGCCGTGACGACCCGGTACGCCAGGCCGGCCCCCCGCCCACCCGAGGGCACACCGCCACCGGCGGAACTGGCACGACAGGCCAGGGCCGTACTGGCCGACGCCGTGCGGATCGCCCACTGGGCGGCTGACGGCACGAGCCCGGGCTCCGTCCCGCTCGCCGCCCAGGCCCTGGAACGGGCCGCCGCCGCACTCGACCTGTCCCCGGTTCAGGTGATGGCCGGCTGGGACCGGGCCAGGCTGGCCGGCCTCATCGAGATGCACGGCGACACCGCCCGCCCCGGCTGGCGGCTGCGTGCCTGGGACCGCGACGACTCCGCCGTCCTCCGTGGCTGGGTCGCGCTCTTCGACGCCTGGTCGCTCGTCCACGCCTCACCCGACGGCATCGAGGCCACCGCGGTGGCGGAGGCCGTCGAGGCCGTGCCCCAGGTGCTCTCCCTCCTCCAGCTCTCGGCGGGCGCCGTCACCGTGCCCGCGCTCCTCGATCTGCTCGGACAGCGTGTCGCGGAACTCCACGAGGAGCGGTGCGAGGTGCCGTACGGGCCGCAGGAGAAGCCCGCCCCCACCGGCGAGCAGTCCGCCGACCTGAACGCGCTGCTGCTCGACTGGGCCCTCGAGGGACTCGCCTCCGTAGGCGCCCTCACCCTCGGCGCGGGTCACGCCACCCTCACCCCGCTGGGCAACTGGGCGGTCTGGGTCAAGCTGGAGCAGATCTGCGTGGCCGCGCAGAGCCCCGCCGGTAACATCGAGCAGCCCGCGGCCGACATGCTGCTCGGCTGCGCCCGGCTCACCCCCGGCCCGGCACGCGCCGAATACCGCGCCTGGCTGGCCGCCCGGCCCGTCGGCAGCGCGGTGGCCGAACTGCTGGCCGTCGCCCGTGGTGAGGACGCCCTGCTGCGCGGTCTCGCCTTCGAGGCGCTGCGCGTCGTCGGCGCCCCCGCCGAGCCCGTCGTCCGCTCCGTCGTCACCGAAGCGCCGCTGCGCCCGTACGCGCTGCTCTGGCTCGCCGAGTACGAGGGCACCGACCCGGACGACGCCCAGGACGTCCTCAGCCGTGAGGAAGCCACCTGGCTCTGGGTCGACACCGCCGCGGCCGTGGCCGACCACGGCGAGACCGGGCTGCTGGTCCGCCATCTCGACTCCGCCGTCCAGGGCACGGTCCCCGCGCTCCTGGACGAGGTACGGGCCGTCGGCCATCCGAGGACCGTCCAGGTACTGGTGGCCCTGGCCGCCGCCCACCCGGACCCCGCCCTCGCCAAAGCCGTACGCCGCGCGGCCTTCCAGGTGCACACCGGCGGGGTCTGACCGCTACCGCTCGCACAGCCCCGGGGCACTCAGTCCGAGGACCCCGGGGCGTACGTCCCGAAGCTCCAGACGTTGCCCTCCGCGTCGCGCGCCATGTAGTCGCGCGAGCCGTAGTCCTGGTCGGTGGGCGGCATCAGGATCTCCACGCCGTGTTCCACGGCCCGCGCGTGGTGCTCGTCGACCCCGTCCACCACCACGTACACCCCGGCGGGCCCGGCGCCGGCCATCGCCTCGGCGAAGACACCCCCGCGCCCCTTGGAGCCGAGCATCACCCTGCCGTTGCCGCAGGACAGCTCGGCGTGGAGCACGCTGCCGTCCTCACCCTCGTACACCGCCTCCTCGGTGAAGCCCAGGGCCTGGGTGAGCACCCTGATCGCGGTCCTCGCGTCGTCGTACAGAATCGTCGGAAAGACCGTGGGAACGCCGTCCGTGCCTGCCATCCCGCTCACCTTCTCCTTCTCATACACACCGTTGTGATGTGATCTCCGTCTCAGCCTTCCGGTGGTCACCGGCACCCTCAGCCGAAGGTGTCGCACCGGCTCGGGTCCCCGGTGCGGAATCCCGTGGTGAACCACTGCCGTCGCTGCGCGGACGACCCGTGCGTCCAGGACTCCGGGTTCACACTCCCCTGGAACTTCTCCTGGATCCGGTCGTCGCCGACGGCCGCCGCCGCGTCGAGACCGTCCCGGAGGTCCGCCTCGGTCAGCTCCGTGATCAGTGGCCGCCCCGACTCCGCCGGCGTGGTCGTCGCGTGGTTCGCCCAGACGCGCGATCAGACCGACGACGCCGCCGCCCAGGGTGGCCCGGCCACCCGGGATCCGGCTGCCACGCACGTCACGGACCTCGGACGTGTCCAGACCGGCGTCGTCATCGAACTGCATGGGCCACCACCCTCTGCTCCGGCCGTTCCACGGCGCGTGTTCCGTCCTGCGCCGAGTATCAGCCAGTTCGATGAACTGTGCCCGATTATGTGACGTACCGCTGTGACGCGGTGACGGGCCGGGAGCATGCGGAAAAGCAGGTGGACACCGCCAGTAGACTGAGTCCCATGGCAATTCTCCTTGTGCATTAGACGGCGTCGAGTCGTGAGTCCGCTGTCCCTCCGCCGTCCATACCGCCCTGGAGTTTTTCCGTGATCACCGCTTCCGGCATCGAGCTGCGTGCCGGCGCCCGCATCCTCATCGAGTCCGCCTCCTTCCGTATCGCCAAGGGTGACCGCATCGGCCTGGTCGGCCGTAACGGCGCCGGCAAGACCACCCTCACCAAGTGCCTTGCAGGCGAGGGGACACCGGCCGGCGGCACCATCACCAACAGCGGTGAGGTCGGCTACCTCCCGCAGGACCCGCGCACCGGCGACCTCGACGTCCTGGCCCGCGACCGCATCCTCTCGGCCCGCGGGCTCGACGAGATCCTGCGCAAGATGCGGGAGAACGAGGAGCGGATGGCGAACGGCAAGGGAGCCACCCGCGAGAAGGCGATGAAGCGGTACGAGCGCCTGGAGACGGAGTTCCTCACCAAGGGCGGATACGCCGCCGAGGCCGAGGCCGCCACCATCGCCGCGGCGCTCAGCCTGCCCGACCGGGTGCTCGGCCAGCCCCTGCACACCCTGTCCGGCGGGCAGCGCCGCCGTGTCGAGCTCGCCCGCATCCTGTTCTCGGACGCCGACACCCTGCTTCTCGACGAGCCCACCAACCACCTCGACGCGGACTCGATCGTCTGGCTGCGCGACTACCTCAAGACCTACCGCGGCGGCTTCATCGTGATCTCCCACGATGTCGAGCTCGTCGAGACGGTGGTCAACAAGGTGTTCTACCTCGACGCCAACCGCGCCCAGATCGACATCTACAACATGGGCTGGAAGCTCTACCAGCAGCAGCGCGAGGCCGACGAGAAGCGCCGCAAGCGCGAGCGCCAGAACGCCGAGAAGAAGGCCGCGTCCCTGAACTCGCAGGCCGACAAGATGCGCGCCAAGGCGACCAAGACCGTCGCCGCCCAGAACATGGCCAAGCGGGCCGAGCGCCTGCTCTCGGGGCTGGAGGCCGTGCGGGTCTCCGACAAGGTGGCGAAGCTGCGCTTCCCGGAGCCGTCCCCGTGCGGCAAGACCCCGCTGATGGCCGAGGGCCTCTCCAAGTCCTACGGATCGCTCGAGATCTTCACCGACGTGGACCTCGCCATCGACAAGGGCTCGCGCGTCGTCATCCTCGGCCTCAACGGTGCGGGCAAGACCACGCTGCTGCGGCTCCTCGGCGGCGCCGAGAAGCCCGACACCGGCCAGATCATCGAGGGCCACGGCCTCAAGCTCGGCTACTACGCCCAGGAGCACGAGACCCTGGACCCGGAGCGCACCGTCCTGGAGAACATGCGGAGCGCGGCGCCCGACCTCGATCTCGTCGAGGTCCGCAAGACGCTCGGTTCCTTCCTCTTCTCCGGTGACGACGTGGACAAGCCCGCCGGAGTGCTCTCCGGTGGTGAGAAGACCCGGCTCGCCCTGGCGACGCTCGTCGTCTCCTCCGCCAACGTCCTGCTGCTCGACGAGCCGACGAACAACCTCGACCCGGCCAGCCGCGAGGAGATCCTCGGGGCCCTGCGCACGTACAAGGGTGCCGTCGTCCTCGTCACCCACGACGAGGGCGCGGTCGAGGCGCTCCAGCCGGAGCGGATCATCCTGCTGCCCGACGGCGTCGAGGACCTCTGGGGCTCGGACTACCGGGACCTGGTCGCCCTCGCCTGACCCGCAGGGGCCCCGGAACCGGTGCGGAGCCCGGTGATCCAACGCGTCTGGATCATTCGGCCCATCGGTGATCCATCATCTGGATGAGCAGGTCTCGTACACCGGCGCGGCGCCCGGCAGCTACCTGCCGGGCGCACTCATTTCCGGCCGCCCCGCCCCGTACGGCCCTGACCTGGCCCTTTCTCCCGCATCCCGCCCCGAGGGGCCTCCGGAGCCCTTGGAATTCCTGATTCCGATTGTGGCGGACCGCTTCGGGCTGCGTAATCCCGTCGCACGGACCTTGCCGAATGGGTGGCCAGGAAGCGCAGGAGGGGTGATCATGAGAGTCCAGAGCGCACTTCCTTGAGGAGGCACGGGTGGCCGAGACTCTGAAGAAGGGCAGCCGGGTAACCGGCGCCGCGCGCGACAAGCTCGCGGCAGACCTGAAGAAGAAGTACGACTCCGGTGCGAGCATCCGGGCGCTGGCCGAGGAAACGGGCCGCTCCTACGGATTCGTCCACCGGATGCTCAGTGAGTCCGGAGTCACGCTGCGGGGACGCGGCGGAGCGACTCGTGGCAAGAAGGCCGCTTCGGTCTGACGGCGGACAGCGGTCAGGGGCCGGTGCAGGCCGGCTCCGGGGTCCCACCGGAACACGGGTGGCCACCCGGCCGACCATCAGGTCGTCCGGGTGGTTACTGTTCAGTTACTTGCCAGTAAGTGCTGACAGCACCCGATCCGGAGGCGCTCCATGACCTCGCTCGACTCTGTGCTCGACAAGGACGGCGTACGGCTCACCGTCGAAGACGCGGTTGCAACGGTGACGCTCACCAACCCGGCCAAGCGCAACGCTCAGTCTCCCGCTCTGTGGCGGGCGTTGGCAGAGGCCGGACGAGCGCTCCCCGGCAGCGTGCGGGTCGTTGTGCTGCGCGGCGAGGGAAAATCCTTCTCCGCAGGCCTCGACCGGCAGGCTTTCGCACCCGAGGGATTCGACGGCGAGCCGTCCTTCCTCGACATGGCGCGCGGTTCGGAGACCGAGCTCGACGCGACCATCGCCGAGTACCAGGAGGCGTTCACCTGGTGGCGCCGCAACGACATCGTGTCGATCGCGGCCGTCCAGGGGCACGCGATCGGTGCCGGCTTCCAGCTCGCCCTCGCCTGCGATCTGCGGATCGTCGCCGAGGACGTGCAGTTCGCCATGCGCGAGACCAGCCTCGGTCTCGTTCCCGACCTGACGGGCACCCACCCCCTGGTGAACCTGGTGGGATACGCCCGTGCGCTCGAGATCTGCGCCACCGGCCGCTTCGTGCACGCCGAGGAGGCCGAGCGCACCGGCCTCGCCAACCTCGTGGTCGCCGCCGACCAGCTCGACGCGGCAGGCCGCGATCTGGCCGCAGCGCTGCTCGCCGCCCCCCGCGACGCGGTCGTCGAGACCAAGGCCCTGCTGAGCGGCGCCGTGTCGCGTACGTACGAGGAGCAGCGCACCGCAGAGCGGGCCGCCCAGGGCCGCCGTCTGCGCGACCTCGCCGGCCTCGCCGACTGAACAGCCGGAACCCTGACACACGCTGCGCCTCGCCGTACGGCGCGGGGCAGCGTCAGTCCCGGTCCACGACGGCCGCGATCAGCACGGCGACCGTCGGACGGCCCTCCACGGCTCCGGCCACCGCCACACGCACCGCCCGCGCCACATCGAGCGCCCGGTGGTCCCCGGCCGTCGCGAGTTCCACCCGGATGTGACCCTCCGCGCGGTGAACGGCGCTGCCCAGCACCCGCGTCAGGGAGACGACGCCCGGCACCCCGGCCGCCGCGGTCCCGGCGGGCCCTTCGGGTTCCACCGTGCGGAGGTCGGCGGGCGGTTCCGTGGAGGGGCGGGGTTCCTCCTCCAGCAGCTCCGTGACCCGGAGGTCCACCTCGTCGACCACCAGCCCGAGCCGCTGGGCCGCCGCGGTCAGCAGAGCGTCGCGCAACGCGTCCGCGGTCACGGTCAGGGGCCGCCGCGCCGTCGCGGAGAAACCGGCCTCGATCCGCAGCGGTCCGGGCGGCAGCGCGCTGGGAGGGCCGGGCACCACCGGGTCCGGGGCGTGGTCCTCGTCGGCCGGGGCGATCCTGAGCGTCCCCAGCACGGCCCCCGACCCGGTGGCGGCGTCCCGCAGCACCGCTGCCGCCGCTCTCTCCGCGATCCAGGAACCGTCGGCAGGGTCGCCCAGAGGGAGCAGTCTGCCCAGGCCGAGCCGTTGGCGTACGGCAGTGGTCCATCCGTCGGCCCGGTGCGGGCTGTCAGCCGTTGTCATTGCTCCACCCTGCCCCATCCACGGGGCGGAACGGGGCAAGCGCACTTACTGTGGGCCACGGAAGTTCACCCCTGCCCCGAAGGGAAGAGCGGCGATGACCGAGAGCCCACAGCGGAACCGGCCCGACAGCCCCAGCAGCGTGTCCGGCGGGGACGACGGCAGACAGAGCCACTTGAGCAAGCGCGGCGGGGGCGCCCCGGCGACCCGTGGCCGCACCACCATCGCCGACGGGGTGGTCGAGAAGATCGCCGGAATGGCGGCACGGGACGTCGGCGGGGTCCACGCGATGGGCAGCGGCATCTCGCGGACGTTCGGCGCCGTACGCGACCGTGTTCCCGGCGGCAACAAGTCCGTGTCCCGGGGCGTCAAGGCGGAGGTCGGCGAATCGCAGGCCGCCCTCGACCTGGAGATCGTCGTCGACTACGGCGTGGCGATCAGCGAGGTGGCACGGGACGTGCGTGAGAACGTCATCGCGGCGGTCGAGCGGATGACCGGCCTGGAGGTCGTCGAGGTCAACATCGCCGTGAGCGACGTGAAACTGCCCGATGAGGCGGACGACGAGGACGAGTCCGAGTCACGCGTCCAGTAGGCCTCCCACGTCCAGCAGTTGAGGAGCACACGATGAGCATGGCTGTGGTCGGCCTCATGGCCGGCATGGCGCTCGGTTTCGCCGGATACTTCGGCGGGTTCGGGGCCTTTCTGCTGGTGGCCGCGCTGGGCGCGGTCGGCTTCGTCGCCGGCCGCTTCCTGGACGGCGACCTGGAACCCGGCGACTTCTTCCGGAGTCGCGAGCGCGGCGACCGGCGACGGTGACGGGGGTGACAGGCCGGGCCGACGCGGCCGGGCGCGGGCAGACCCGGATCGCCGACCGGGTCGTCGCGAAGATCGCCGCGCAGGCGGCGAAGGAGGCAGTCGACGAGCGGCCCGGCGACGCCGCCGCCCCGCGCGCCACTGTCACCGTCCACCGTGACACCGCGCGCGTGCGCGTCAGTCTCGAGCTCGCCTACCCCGGCGACATCGGCCGTCAGTGCGGGGCGGTGCGTCGGCAAGTGGCCCAGCGGGTAAGAGCACTGGCGGGGATGGAGGTGCCCGAAGTGGCGGTGCAGGTCGAACGGCTGCATCTGTCGGGAGCGGGCACCGCACCGGAGGGAAGCATCCGATGAGTGAGCCCCACGGCCCGGAGAACGGTACGCAGCGCCTGCCCGCCGTCGAGTCGGCGCCATCCGGCGGCGTGCTCGAGATGGACCAGTCCGCGTCCGGCTCGACCTACGAACCCACCCCCGTGCCGGAGCAGCCGGGAGGCAGAGCGGGCCGCTTCTGGTCCGGGCGCAGAATCCCCGCGGCAGTGGTCGCCCTGATCGTCCTCGGCGGCTCCGGACTCCTGCTCTACGACGTCGCGGCGGTGCGGGCCGACCACCCGGCCATGCGGTGGCGGCGCTCCGCCGCCGACGACCTGGCGAGCCGTCACCTCGACGACGTATGGGTCCTCGCGGGATCCGCCCTGGCGGCCGCGCTCGGCCTCTGGCTGCTCTTTCTCGCCCTCACCCCCGGACTGCGCGCCGTGCTCCCCATGAGCCGCCGGCACGCGGGTGTACGGGCCGGGCTCGACCGGACCGCCGCCGGCTTCGTCCTGCGCGACCGGGCCGTGGAGGTGGCCGGAGTGCAGTCCGTGCGGGTGAAGGTGGGCCGGCGCAAGGCGACCGTGCGGGTCGTCTCGCACTTCCGTGAACTCGACGACGTCAGGGCCGACCTGGACACCGTGCTGGGTACGGCCGTCAGCGAACTGGGTCTGGCGCGGCCGCCCGGCCTCTCCGTGCACGTGCGCCGCCCGGCGAAGAAGGGGTGACCCCGTGATCAAAACCGTCAACCGGGTTCTGCTCGGCCTGGCAGGACTGATCCTCCTCGTCCTCGGCGGCGCCGTCCTCGCGACGGGTCTCGGCCTGTCCGTACCCTCCTGGTGGCCGTTCGACGGCAAGGGCGACGTGCTGCTCAGCACGGCCGACCGGACCAGGTGGCGGGACGAGGGCTGGTGGTGGCCCACCGTCATCGCGGTCCTCGCCGTCCTGGTGGTCCTCGCGCTGTGGTGGCTCCTCGCCCAGCTGCGCCGCGGGCGCCTCGCCGAGGTGCTGGTCGACAGCGGCGACGGCGAGGGCGCGCTGCTGCGCGGCAGGGCCCTGGAGGGCGTGCTCGGTGACGAGGCGGGTTCCCTTGACGGGGTCTCCGACGCCAAGGCCACGCTGACCGGCAGGCGTACCGCCCCGCGGGCCCGGATCCGGCTGCTGATGGAACCGCACGCGGCCCCGAGCCTGGCGCTGCGTGGCCTCTCCGAGGGTGTGCTGGCTCACGCGCGGACCTCGGCCGGGCTGGACGAGCTGCCCGCCGAGGTCCGTCTGAAGGCGGTCAAGCACCGCGCGGACCGGGTGAACTGACGGTCCGCCGTCGGCGGACCGTCAGAACCCGTGCCGGGAGCCGCCGTCGACGGGCACCATGATGCCCGTCAGATAGGAGGCGGCCGGGGAGAGCAGGAAGGCCGCGGTCTTCCCGAATTCCTCCGGGGTGCCGTAGCGGCGCAGCGGGATGCGCGCCTCGTTGACCGTACGGGACGCCTCGGCGTCGCCGGACAGGGCGTCGAGCTCGCGCACCCGGTCCGTGTCGATCCGGGCCGGCAGCACCCCGACGACCCGGATGCCACGCGGGCCCAGCTCGTCGGCGAGGGACTTGGCGAAACCGGCGAGGCCCGGGCGCAGCCCGTTGGAGATCGTCAGGCCGGCGATCGGCTCGTGCACCGACCCGGACAGGACGAAGCCGATGACACCGCCCTCGCCGAGTGTCTCGGCCGCCGTACGGGCCAGGCGTACGGCACCGAGGAAGACCGACTCGAAGGCCGACTGCCACTGGTCGTCCGTGTTGTCGGCCAGGAAGCCCGGCGCTGGGCCGCCGACGCTGATGAGAATGCCGTCCAGCCGGCCGAAGCGCTCCTTCGCGGTGTCCACCAGCCGCCGGGCGGCCAGCGGGTCGGCGTTGTCCGCGGCGAGTCCGACCGCGTCGGGGCCCAGTTCGGCGGCGGCCTCGGCCGCGCTCCTCTCGTCGCGGCCGGAGATGATCACCTTCGCGCCGTCGGCGGCGAGCGTGTGAGCGGTGGCGTTGCCCAGCCCGCGCGTCGCGCCGGTGACGATGTAGACACGGTCCTTCAGTCCAAGATCCATGGCCCTATCCTGCCAAGTCCTCACCGGCGAGGTCGACCGCGCTGTTCACCAGACCGATGTGGCTGAACGCCTGCGGGTAGTTGCCGAGCTGGCGGCCGGTCACCGGGTCGTACTCCTCGGCCAGCAGCCCCACGTCGTTGCGCAGGTCCAGCAGCCGGTCGAACAGCGCCTCGGCCTCGGCCCTCCGGCCCGTCCGCAGCAGGGCGTCCACCAGCCAGAACGAGCACGCGAGGAACGCCCCCTCGTCGCCGGGGAGACCGTCGACCGACACGCCCTCGGTGCTGTAGCGGCGGATCAGACCGTCGTGGGCGAGATCGTCGCGCACCGCGTCGACGGTCCCGATGGCCCGGGGATCACCGGGGGGCAGGAAGCCGGTGCGCACGATGAGCAGCGTCGAGGCGTCCAGCTCCCGGGAGCCGTAGTACTGGGTGAAGGTGTTGCGCACCGGGTCGTAGCCCTTCTCGCAGACCTCCGCGTGTACGGCGTCCCGCATCGCCCGCCACCGGTCGGCGTCGCCCGGCAGCGCCGGGTGCTCCTCCAGGGTGCGCACCGCGCGGTCGGCCGCGACCCAGGCCATCACCTTGGAGTGCACGAAGTGGCGGCGCTGCCCGCGTACCTCCCACAGGCCCTCGTCCGGCTCGCGCCAGGTGGATTCCAGGAAGCCGAGCAGACTGAGCTGCAGATTCCAGGCGTGCGGCTTGTCGTCGAGCCCGGCCTCGCGGGCCACCCTGAGCGAGTCGATGACCTCGCCGTACACGTCGAGCTGCCGCTGCCGCACCGCCGCGTTGCCCGTGCGGACCGGCAGTGAGTTCTCGTAGCCGCTCAGCCACGGCAGCTCCGTCTCGGGGAGTCTGCGTTCGCCGGCGAGCCCGTACATGATCTGGAGGTCCGCGGGGTCACCGGCCACGGCCCGCAGCAGCCAGTCCCGCCAGGCGGCCGCCTCCTCCAGGTATCCGGCGGAGATCATGGCACCCAGGGTGAGCGTGGAGTCCCGCAGCCAGCAGTAGCGGTAGTCCCAGTTCCGTACGCCCCCGATCTCCTCCGGCAGTGAGGTCGTGAGGGCCGCCACGATCCCGCCGGTGGGGGCGTAGGTGAGCGCCTTCAGCGTGATCAGGGAGCGGAGCACCGCCTCCCGGTGCCTGCCTCGGTAGGTGCACCGCGCCGACCACTTCGCCCAGTCGGTCAGGGTGTGCTTCAGCGACTTGTGAGGGTCGATCAGCTTCGGGCGGGGGGAGTGCGAGGGGTGCCAGGTGAAGACGAACGCCACCGACTCGCCCTCGGTGACCGTGAAGGAGGAGCACGTGCTGAACTGCTGGCCCCACGTCTTCACCGGCGGCTCGCTGCGCAGCCAGACGGAGTCGGGGCCCGCGACGGCCACCCGGTGACCGTGCGAGCGGCGCATCCACGGGACCACCGAGCCGAAGTCGAACCGGAGCCGCATGACGGAGCTCATGTCGACGCTGCCGCTGACCCCTTCGACGATCCGCATGACGTCGGGGGCCTTGTCGCGCTGCGGCATGAAGTCGATGACCTTGACGGTCCCGGTCCTGGTCTCCCAGAAGGTCTCCAGAACCAGGGAGTCGTCCACGTAGGCGCGCCGGGTGCAGGTGTCGGTGCTGTCCGCGCCCTGGGGGGCGATGCGCCAGTGGCCGTTCTCCTCGTCGCCGAGCAGGGCCGCGAAGCAGGCGCCCGAGTCGAAGCGGGGCAGACACAGCCAGTCGACAGAACCGTTCCTGCCGACCAGGGCGGCCGTCTGGAGATCGCCGATGACGGCGTAGTCCTCGATAGGTGGGGTCACGCACTGGCGTCTTCCCGAACCTGGGCTCCGCTAAGCAGCGGAACAGGTGCGAACGCACCGGGCGTGACGGCCCTCAGGCGGTGGCCGGCTCCGGCTGCTGCGCGGTCTCGCCGTCCTTGGCGGCCTCTTCGCGGTCGCGCTTCTCACGGCGTACGAGAATGACCCAGCCGACGGGGACCCCGGCGGTGAAGAGCCACCACTGGACGGCGTACGCCATGTGGGGCCCGATGGAGCTGTCGTCGGGGGCGGCGATCGTCTCGGGGCTGCCGTCGGCGGGTTCGGGGCCGGTCAGCTCGAGGTACCCGCCCAGCACCGGGCGGTCGAGCAGGTGCGACTGCTGGGAGCTGTTGATCAGCATCACCTGGCGGTCCGGCAGCCCTTCCAGGTCCTTGATGCCGCTGGCGCTCGTCGTCTCGTCCGCCTTGAGCCGGCCCGTGACGGTGATCTCGCCGCTCGGCGGGGCGGGGACCTCGGGGAAGGCCTGCTGGTCGTCCGCGGCCGGGACCCAGCCGCGGTTGACCAGTACGGTGCCGCCGCCCTTGAGGTCCAGGGGGGTCAGGACCAGTACGCCGATGCGCTCGTCCTGCGAGGTGCGGCGGCGCACGACCACCTCGTGCTCCGTGTCGAACGTCCCGGTGGCCGTCACGGCGCGCCAGTAGTCGGAGCGGGGGACCGTGTGCCCGGGAGAGGTGAGGCGGGTGACGGGGACCGGGTCCGCCTCGAGGTTCCGGGTGATGAGCGCGTTCTGCTCGACCCGGTGTTCATGCCGGTGGAACTGCCAGAAACCCAGCTCCACCATCGTGGGGATCATGGCGAGGACGAGGAGGGTGAGAATCACCCACTGCCGGGTCAACAGGAAGCGGTACACCCCATGACCGTACAACTGGGGTCATGGGGTGCGGCACGGAGGGTCCCCGTGCGGACGGGAGGCCCCGTCATACTTTGTCCACGATGCCCGCCCTTCCCTCGGCGCGGGCGCAGTGGCCGCCGCAGTACCAGTGGCCGTCCACCTCGACGCCCTGGCCGATGACCTGGACCCGGCAGTGCTCACAGATGGGCGCCATGCGGTGAATGGCGCAGGAGAAGCAGTCGAAGACATGAATCGCGCCCTGCGCGTGCACTTCGAAGGACATCCCGTAGTCGTTTCCGCAAACCTCACAACGTGCCATGCGCCACAGGGTGGGATGCCGGGTGGCGGCGGGCGAGCCGGCGCGGGGCGAGTCGTCCCGGGTTCACTCCGATGACGGTGACGGCTTCGGCACGGCGACCGTCCTGGCCGGTGCCACATCCCTCAACAGGTGGGTGAAGGCACTCTCCTCCAGAACCGGGGTGCCGAAGGACTTGGCCTTCACCGTCTTGGACGTCGCCGAGTCCGGGTCGTTGGTGACGAGCAGGCTCGTCAGCCGCGACACACTGGTCGCCACGTGCAGACCGGCCTCCACGGCGCGGTCCTCCAGGAGTTCCCGCTCGATCGAGGTGTCCCCGGAGAAGGCCACTCGCATGCCTTGCATGAGTGGTTTGTCCGACTCGTAGCGCCCGGGGTTGGGATACGGGCACGCGGGCCGCTTGCGGGAGGGGCGCCAGCTGCCCTGGCCCTGACCCTGCGACGGCCGGTAACCGGCGCGCGGGGCGACCGGGGAGTCGTACCACTCCGTCAGCGGCCGGCACTCCAGCAGCGGCAACCGCACCCCGCCGCCGGCGGCCGCGTGCAGGCTCGGCCGGAACGCCTCGGCCAGCACCCGCGCGTCGTCCAGCGCGTGGTGCGCGTGCTGCTGCACCACTCCGAAGTGCGCGGCAAGCGACTCCAGCTTGTGGTTGGGCAGGGGGAGCCGCAGCTCCTTGGCGAGCGCGATGGTGCACAGTCGCTGCTCCACGGGCGCGGTGACCGCCGCCCGCGCGTACTCCCGGGCGATCATCGACCAGTCGAACGCCGCGTTGTGGGCGACGAGCACCCGTCCGGCGAGCCGCTCGGACAACTGCGCGGCGATCTCCGGGAAGAGCGGCGCGCCCTCCAGGACATCGCTGGTCAGCCCATGGATCCAGACGGGACCGGGATCCCGCTCGGGGTTCACCAGGGTGTACCAGTGGTCCTCGACCTCACCTCTCGCGTCCAGGCGGTACACGGCAGCGGACACTATCCGGTCGTCGCGGGCGAGTCCGGTGGTCTCCACGTCGACGACCGCGTATCCCTGGGGATACGCGGCCGGCCACGGCGCTGCGGTCTGACGGTCGTCGAGCATGGTCACAGAGAATACGGGCCGGGACCGACAGCGACCTATCCGGGCGGCCCCGCCCGTGAACCCGTCGGCTCAGGAGCGGAGTTGACCCGGGTGAGGGAACCGCGGGTCGGGGACGCGTCAGGGAAGGGTGCGGTGAGACGCTTCCGGGGTGACGGACACCCAGGCGCGGACACACGACGAACCTCACGGGGGCGGCTTGGGCGCCCGGCTCAACTGGCTGCGGGCCGCGGTGCTCGGAGCCAACGACGGGGTGGTCTCCACAGCCGGCCTGGTCGTCGGTGTGGCCGGGGCCACCGGGGACCGTTCCGCCTTGCTGACGGCGGGCCTGGCCGGGCTGCTCGCGGGCTCCATGTCGATGGCGGCGGGCGAATACGTGTCGGTGTCCACCCAGCGCGATTCGGAGAAGGCCGCGCTGGCGACGGAGAAGCGGGAACTCGAGGAGACCCCGGAGGCCGAGCTCGCCGAGCTGGCCGGACTCCTGGAGGAGAAGGGGCTGAGCAACCGCCTCGCCCGGGAGGCCGCCGTCCAGCTCACGCGGCGGGACGCGCTGCGCGCCCACGCCGAGGTCGAACTGGGCATCGACCCGGACGAACTGACCGACCCGTGGCACGCGGCGGGAGCGAGCTTCCTGGCCTTCACGGTGGGCGCGCTGCTGCCGCTCCTGGCGATCGTGCTGCCGCCGTCCTCGGCGCGGCTGCCCGTCACCGTGCTGTCCGTGCTGGCGGCGCTGGCCCTCACGGGGTGGTGGAGCGCCCGGCTGGGCGAGGCGCCGGTGGGACGGGCGGTGCTGCGGAACGTGGCCGGGGGAGCGGTGGCCATGGGGGTGACGTACGGGGCGGGGACGCTGCTGGGAGCGGCGGGGGTGTGAGGGGGCGCCACTCGGCGGAAGGAACGGACGTGACCGGCAGGGAGGTTCGCGGGGCAGTTGGCGGAACCCGCCACATCCTGATGACGCCGCGTCTCACATGCTTGTCGGTAACAACGTCCCGGGGCGCAGACCGCCCACCTCGTCGCCAAGCCGCTGCTGATGCCCCTGCTCGCCGCCTGCGCGGCGGCGCGCGGCGGCCCCCGGCTGCTCGTCGCCGCGCTGCTGTGCGGCTGGGCCGGGGACGTCCTGCTGATGCCCGACTCGGAGGCCGCCTTCCTCGCCGGGATGGCCTGCTTCGCCGCAGGCCACGTCTGCTATCTCCTGCTCTTCGGCCGTTCCCGGCTCCGGCCGGCAGCGGGCCTCGTGTACGCCGCCGCGCTCGTGGCCTTCCTCGCTTTCCTGTGGCCCGGCCTGCCGGGCGAGCTGCGGATCCCGCTGACGGGTTACAGCGTGCTGCTCGCGGCCATGGCCTGGCGCGCGGGCGCCCTCGGCCGGTACGCGGTGCTCGGCGGCGCGCTCTTCCTGCTCTCCGACGGCCTCATCGCCACCGGCATCGCGGACCGGCCGCAGCTCCCCGCCCACGACTTCTGGATCATGCTGACCTACCTGGCGGCGCAGTACCTGCTCACCCGTGGGGCGCTCGGCGGAACGGTGGATTCCGCCGGCGCCGCCCCCGGGGCGTACCGTGAAGGGAGTATCAGAATCTGAGACGAGCGAGGACCCGCACGCATGCGCGCCACCGTGATCCATGCCCCCCACGACATCCGTGTGGAGGAGGTGCCCGACGCCACGGTCCAGCAGCCCACCGACGTGGTCCTTCGGGTCCTGAGGGCCTGCATCTGCGGCAGTGACCTGTGGGCCTACCGCGGCGAATCGGTCCGGCAGCCGGGTCAGCGTATCGGCCATGAGTTCCTCGGCGTCGTCGAGGAGGTGGGCTCCGGGGTCAACGGCTTCGCCGTCGGTGACCTCGTCGTAGCCCCCTTCGTCTGGTCCGACGGCACCTGCACGTACTGCGCGGAAGGGCTCACCACCTCCTGCCCCCAGGGCGGCTTCTGGGGATCGGCCGGTTCCGACGGGGGCCAGGGCGAGGCCGTCCGCGTCCCGTTCGCCGACGGCACCCTGGTCAGGCTCCCGGCGGCGGCCGCGTCCGACGAACGGCTGCTCACCGCGCTCCTGGCGCTCTCCGACGTCCTGGGCACCGGACACCACGCCGCGCTGGGCGCGGGGGTCAGGCCCGGCAGCACCGTCGCGGTCGTCGGTGACGGCGCGGTCGGCCTGTGCGGTGTCATGGCGGCCAAGCGGCTCGGCGCCGAGCGGATCATCGCACTGGGCCGCCATCAGGCCCGTACCGACATCGCCCGCGCCTTCGGCGCCACGGACGTCGTCGCCGAGCGCGGCGAGGCGGCACTCGCGGCCGTACGGGAACTGACGCGGGGCGAAGGCACCCACGGGGTGATCGAGGCGGTCGGCACGGAGCAGTCGATGCGCACGGCCCTCGGCATCGTCCGCGACGGCGGCTCCGTCGGATATGTCGGGGTCCCGCACGGCAGCGGCACCGGCGTCGACCTCGGCGTGATGTTCGACCGGAACATCGCACTGCGGGGCGGCGTAGCCCCCGTGCGTACGTACATCCCGGAACTGCTCCCCGACGTGCTGGACGGCACGATCGACCCGTCGCCGGTCTTCGACCTGTCGGTCGGGCTGGACGGGGTGCCGGGAGGCTACAAGGCGATGGACGAGCGCACCGCGCTCAAGGTCCTCATCAAGCCGTGACCCGTGAGCCCGTAGCCGCAACGCGGAAGGGGCCGGGGACAGCTGTCCCCGGCCCCTTCCGCGTGCCTTACCTGCGGACAGCGTCCAGCGCGTCCACGACACCGGCTCCGTAGAAGCCGTTGTACTGCTTGCCGCCCTCGCAGACCGCGTCGACGGTGCCGTCACCGTCGATGTCGTACGGCGCGCCGCACGCGGTGGCGTCGGCCTGGTGCGTCAGCAGCGCCTTCACCCCGGCCGCCGAGGCGCGCGGGTGGGTCGACTTGATCAGGGCCGCGACACCCGCGACGTGCGGGGACGCCATCGACGTACCGGCCTTGTAGCCGAATCCACCGCCGGGCAGCGTGGAGAGGATCAGACCGTTGTCCGCCGGCGCCTCGGGCGCCTGGTAGCGCGTCGAGTCACCGCCCGGGGCGGCCACGTCGACGACCCCGAGACCGTAGTTCGAGTACGAGGACTTGAGGTTCTTCGCACCGGTCGCGGAGACCGTCACGACACCCGGCAGCATGGTCGGGATGTCGGGGCAGGCACTCGGGTCGACCGTGCGCGTGACCGTCGTCGTGTCGTTGGGGCTCGTCGTGTCCTCGATGGCGTCGAGCGCCAGGTCGTGGTCGGAGTTGCCGGCCGCGGCGACGTTGACGACGCCCTTGCCCTCCGCGTAACGCGTGGCGCGGGTGACCGACTCGACCAGGGCGCCCTGGTCCGGGTCGTTCTTGCAGTTGAACAGCCAGGGGTCGGTGTAATAGCTGTTGTTGGTCACATCGACGCCGTGCTCGGCGGCCCAGACGAAGCCGCAGACGACTGCCTCGGCGTAGAAGAATCCGGCCGGCGTGGACACCTTGATGCCGGAGACCTTCACCCCGGGCGCGACGCCGGTGACGCCGGTGCCGTTCTTCGCGGCGGCTATGGTGCCCGCGACGTGCGTGCCGTGGTCGCTCTCACCGGCCGCGGGCCGCCAGGCGCCGTCCGTGGTGTCCGGGACGCCGGACACACAGCTCACCGAGGCCGCACGGTCGAAGTTCGGGGCCAGGTCCGGGTGCGTGTCGTCCACACCCGTGTCGATGACGGCGACCGTGACCTTGCTGCTGCCGAGTGACTTCTCGTGCGCCTTGTCCGCCTTGATGGCGGGCAGGTCCCACTGCAGGGGCTCCAGGGGGTCCTGGCCCGCCACCGCGTCCTCGGATGCCGCCCGCGCCTGTGCGGCGGTCAGGGGCTGCTCGACCCCGATGTCCTTCGTCGCCTGCGGAACGATCGGGTTGGTGCGTGTGGCGCCGGCCGACTGGACGCCCTTGGCCTTGCGGATCGTCGCGCCGAAGTCCGGGTTCGTCGAGTGGACGACGATGACGCCTATCGTGTCGTACGACGTCACGACGGTTCCGCCGGCCGCGGATATCGCCTTCCGTACCTGCTTGACGGTGCCGTGACCCGCCCGCGTGTTCACGACGTACGACAGCTGGGGGCCGTCCGTGCGAACCACAGCCGTCGGCTCGTCCGCGGGTGCCGCGGCCGCGGCCCCCGTCGGGAGGAAGCCGAGCGAGGCCGTGAGCGCGAGTCCGACGGGCAGCGTGAGTACGCGAGTCCGTCTGGATGCCAGATGAGCCATGGGTTCTCCACATCATCCGTGCCGGTGGAGTCGGACACAGGCGTGTCCGGTCCGGTACATGACCAGTGAAGTTATCGCTGATCTTCCCGGCGCATCAACGGATACGGGCAAGTGAGTTCGAGGTGTGACCTCCGCGAGTCGCGTCCGTATGACTCGGCCGGAGAAGACCGAACCTGCGGTGAACCGCTTCGTCGCGCTCTCCGTGCCGTTGCACAGGGAGTCGTGCACGAACCCTCACTTCGCAGAGGACTCCCCGTGAATTCCACCGTTCCCACTACCGCACCCGCGTCGCGAGGAGAATCCGTGGCCACCGAAGCACCGCCGCCCCAGAGCCCTGAGGACGGCAGTCCCGTCCAGCCCACGACCGAGGCGTTCCTCGAGGCGCAGAACAGTGCGGAGTTCGCCGAACTGCGTCGTTCCCACCGCTCCTTCGCCTTTCCGCTGACCGTCGGCTTCATCGCCTGGTACCTGCTGTACGTGCTGCTGTCCAGCTATGCCGACGACTTCATGAGCAAGATCGTCTTCGCGAACTTCAACGTCGCCTTCGTGTTCGGCCTCGCGCAGTTCGCGACCACGTTCCTCATCGCCTGGTTCTACTCGCGCCACGCCACGAACAAGCTCGACCCGCAGGCGGCGGCCATCAAGTCCCGTCTGGAGGCCGACGCATGAGCGCCGGGTACGCATCGCACACCGTGATCCAGCTCGCCGCGTCGTCGTCGACGACCGAGCACCGACCGCTGATCATCAGCCTCTTCGCGGTCTTCGTCGCGGCCACCCTGGGCATCACCGTCTGGGCCGGCCGGCAGACCAAGAGCGCGTCGGACTTCTACGCGGGCGGGCGGCAGTTCACCGCCTTCCAGAACGGCCTCGCCGTCTCCGGCGACTACATGTCGGCGGCGTCCTTCCTCGGGATCGCCGGTGCCATCGCCCTCTTCGGCTACGACGGCTTCCTCTACTCCATCGGCTTCCTCGTCGCCTGGCTCGTCGCCCTGCTGCTCGTCGCCGAACCGCTGCGGAACTCGGGCCGCTACACCATGGGCGACGTCCTCGCCTACCGGATGCGGCAGAGGCCCGTACGCACCGCCGCGGGTGTCTCCACCATCGTCGTGTCGATCTTCTACCTGCTGGCCCAGATGGCGGGTGCGGGCGTCCTCGTCTCGCTGCTGCTCGGCATCACCAGCGACGCGGGCAAGATCCTCATCGTGGCGCTGGTCGGCGTCCTGATGATCGTCTACGTCACCATCGGCGGGATGAAGGGCACCACCTGGGTCCAGATGGTCAAGGCCGTGCTGCTCATCGCGGGCGCACTGCTGATGACGGTCATGGTGCTCTGGAAGTTCGACTTCAACGTCTCCGACCTCCTGGGCACCGCGGCCGAGAAGAGCGGCCACGGCGCCGCGTTCCTGGAGCCGGGCCTCAAGTACGGCGCCACCGACATCTCGAAGCTGGACTTCATCTCCCTCGGCATCGCGCTCGTCCTGGGCACCGCCGGCCTGCCGCACATCCTGATCCGCTTCTACACCGTGCCGACCGCCAAGGCCGCCCGTAAGTCGGTCAACTGGGCCATCGGCATCATCGGGGCCTTCTACCTGATGACGATCGCCCTCGGGTTCGGCGCCGCGGCCCTGATCGGCCCGGAGGAGATCACGGCGAAGAACCCGGCGGGCAACGCGGCGGCACCACAGCTCGCCGAGTACCTCGGCGGGGTGGGCACCACGGGCGGCGCGATCATGCTCGCCGTCATCTCGGCCGTCGCCTTCGCCACGATCCTCGCCGTCGTCGCGGGCCTCACCCTCGCCTCCTCGTCCTCCTTCGCCCACGACATCTACGCCAATGTCATCCGCAAGGGACAGGCCACGGAGAAGGAGGAGATGCGCGCCGCGAAGTGGGCCACCGTCGCCATCGGTGTCGTCTCCATCGCACTCGGCGCGATGGCCCGCGACCTGAACGTCGCGGGACTCGTGGCCCTGGCCTTCGCCGTCGCCGCGTCGGCCAACCTGCCGACCATCCTCTACAGCCTCTTCTGGAAGCGCTTCACCACCCAGGGCGCCCTCTGGTCCATCTACGGCGGTCTCGCCTCGTCCGTCTTCCTGGTGCTGTTCTCCCCGGTCGTCTCCGGGAAGGCCAGCTCGATGTTCCCGGACGTGGACTTCGCCTGGTTCCCCCTGGAGAACCCCGGCCTCATCTCCATCCCGCTGGGCTTCCTGCTGGGCTGGGTCGGATCGGTCCTGTCCAAGGAGGAGCCCGACAAGGGCAAGTACGCCGAACTCGAGGTCAAGTCGCTCACCGGCACCGGAGCCCACTGATCCGCCTGCCGCCTGCCGCGCCTTGACGGGGCCCCGTCGTAGAGACCTACGACGGGGCCCCGTGGCACCTCGTGTCAACCGAGCCCCCTCGATGTCACCGGTCTCGCGTACTCTCGGAGGAGTCAGACCGCAACCGCGCGGACATCACCCGGGGGAGGGGGCCCACAGTGCTCATCGACACCTACGGCCGGGTCGCCACCGACCTGCGTGTTTCCCTGACCGACAAGTGCAATCTCCGCTGCACCTACTGCATGCCCGAAGAAGGCCTGCAGTGGCTCTCCAAGACCGAGCTGCTCAGCGACGACGAGATCGTCCGGCTCATCCGTATAGCCGTCACCGATCTCGGCATCACGGAGGTCCGCTTCACCGGCGGTGAGCCGCTGCTGCGCCCCGGCCTCGTCTCCATCGTGGAGCAGTGCGCCGCCCTGGAGCCCCGCCCCAGGATGTCGCTCACCACCAACGGCATCGGGCTCAAGCGCACCGCCGCCGCCCTGAAGGCGGCAGGCCTGGACCGGGTGAACGTATCCCTGGACACCCTGCGCCCCGACGTCTTCAAGACGCTCACCCGCCGTGACCGGCACAAGGACGTCCTGGAAGGACTCCAGGCCGCCCGCGCAGCGGGACTCACCCCGGTCAAGGTCAACTCCGTCCTCATGCCCGGCCTCAACGAGGACGAGGCCCCGGAGCTGCTGGCCTGGGCCGTGGAGAACGCCTACGAGCTCCGCTTCATCGAACAGATGCCGCTCGACGCACAGCACGGCTGGAAGCGCGACGGAATGATCACCGCAGGTGACATCCTCGCCTCGTTGCGCACGCGCTTCACCCTCACCGCGGAAGGGGAGGAGGAGCGCGGATCCGCACCCGCGGAGCGCTGGACCGTCGACGGCGGTGCGCACCGCGTCGGCGTCATCGCCTCCGTGACCAGGCCCTTCTGCCAGGCCTGTGACCGCACCCGGCTCACCGCCGACGGACAGGTCCGCACCTGCCTCTTCGCCCGTGAGGAGACGGATCTGCGCGGCGCCCTGCGCTCCGACGCGCCGGACGAGGAGATCGCCAGGATCTGGAAGCTCGCGATGTGGGGCAAGAAGGCGGGCTCCGGCCTCGACGACCCCACCTTCCTGCAGCCCGACCGCCCGATGTCAGCGATCGGCGGCTGAGGACTCCCACTCCGCGAGTGTGACGACGTCCTTGAGGAAGCCGCGCACACCGAGGAACGAGGACAGATGCTCCCGGTGCTCGTCGCAGGCCAGCCAGGTCTTGCGGCGCTCCGGAGTGTGCAGCTTCGGGTTGTTCCAGGCGAGCACCCATACGGCGTCGGCACGGCAGCCCTTGGCAGAACAGACGGGTGCGCCGGTGGCGCTCTCGGCGGAAGTGTCGGGGAGGTTCACGGCCTCAACCCTAAGCGGTCCCGTCCGGGACCGTTGCGCACATCTCCCCGCCGGAGAAAGGCGACGCCGAGCAGCCACGGGGGGAGCTGCCCGGCGTCGGTCCGTCGCTCCGACGGGGGATGCGGAGCGCCCACGAAGTATGTCACGGGGGTCGGGGTCCGGTGCACCGGAACGGCACGATTGATCTGAGCCCTCTTGGGCTTCGTGGAGTGCTCCTGCTCAGTCCGCAGGGCGCGAAGCGCCTCCGTGACCGGCGGCGCCGGGCTCCGGAGCGGGCTCGGCGGGACCGGTCGCAGGGGCCGCGCCGAGGGCGGGCCGCATCGGCGCGGGCACGAACGTGGACGGGAGGGAAGGGGTGTTCTCCCGGCCGGCGTTGGCGATGACCACCGAGACATAAGGGAGCAGAACGCCCAACGCGAGCGCCACCACGGCCACATGCCTCTCGACGTTCCACAGGGTCGCGGCCAGCACCACGGAGACGGTGCGCACGGACATCGAGATGATGTAGCGCCGCTGCCTGCCGCGTACATCATCGGCGAGGCCCTGCCGGGCGCCCGTGATCCGGAAGACCTCCGTGCCGCTCTGCTTCCGCATAGTGATTCCACCACCAGATCTCTGTGCCGGACTTCCCGGACGGCGCCGCTCCTACGGTACGCCCGGCGTCCGCCGCATTCGAGGCCGGGGCGAGCCCGGTACGCACGGGCCCGTACCGCGGTTCCACGTACGGCCCTGTCCGGCATGCGGCGTACGCCCGGCAGGCCGAGACTGGGCGAACGCGCGCACACCGCGCCGCACGAGGAGGCGATATGAGCTGGTTGTGGGCAATCATCGTGGGTCTGGTACTGGGCCTGCTCGCCCGGGCGATCCTGCCCGGGAAACAGAGCATCCCCCTCTGGCTGACGGTGGTGTTCGGCATCCTGGGCAGCATCCTCGGCAACGCCGTCGCGACCTGGATCGGTGTCAACGACACCAAGGGGATCGACTGGATCCGCCATGTGCTGCAGCTGATCGGCGCCGTGGTCGTCGTCGGGGTCGGAGACATGCTCTGGCAGTCCATCCGGGGCAACCGGGCCAAGAGGCAGAGAGCCTGAC
The DNA here is from genome assembly GCF_042871445.1 of Streptomyces sp. NPDC005794. Taxonomy (NCBI): domain Bacteria; kingdom Bacillati; phylum Actinomycetota; class Actinomycetes; order Kitasatosporales; family Streptomycetaceae; genus Streptomyces; species Streptomyces sp. NPDC005794. The sequence continues at coordinate 29,618 of NZ_JBIAIN010000023.1, read as the reverse complement.
CCGGGGGTGACACGGCACCGCGGCCGGCCACGCGTCACGCGTGACCGGCCGCAGTGCCGTGCTCGTCGGCGTCAGCCGGCGGTGACCTCGACGGCTGCCAGGTTCTTCTTGCCCCGGCGCAGGACCAGCCAGCGCCCGTGCAGCAGTTCCTCGCGCGCCGGAGCGCTCTCGCCGTCCGTGACCTTCGTGTTGTTCACGTAGGCCCCGCCCTCCTTGACCGTACGGCGGGCGGCCGACTTGCTGGCGGACAGCCCGACCTCGACCAGGAGGTCCACCACCGGGCCCAGCTCGGTCACCTGGGCGTGCGGCACCTCGGACAGGGCGGCACTCAGCGTCGCCTCGTCCAGCTCGCCGAGCTCACCCTGGCCGAACAGCGCCTTCGACGCCGCGATGACCGCCGCGCACTGCGCGCCGCCGTGCACCAGCGTCGTCAGTTCCTCGGCCAGCGACCGCTGAGCGGAACGCGCCTGCGGACGCTCCTCGGTGAGCTTCTCCAGCTCCTCGAGCTCCTCGCGGCTCTTGAAGCTGAGGATGCGCATGTACGTCGAGATGTCCCGGTCGTCCACATTCAGCCAGAACTGGTAGAACGCGTACGGCGTCGTCATCTCCGGGTCGAGCCAGACGGCTCCGCTCTCGGACTTGCCGAACTTCGTGCCGTCGGCCTTCACCATCAGCGGTGTCGCCAGGGCGTGCACGGCGGCGCCCGGCTCCAGGCGGTGGATCAGGTCGATCCCCGCCGTGAGGTTGCCCCACTGGTCGCTGCCGCCCTGCTGGAGGGTGCAGCCGTAGCGCCGGTACAGCTCCAGGTAGTCCATGCCCTGGAGGAGCTGGTAGCTGAACTCCGTGTAGCTGATGCCTTCCTGGGACTCGAGCCGACGGGCCACCGAGTCCTTGGTGAGCATCTTGTTGACCCGGAAGTGCTTGCCGATGTCCCGGAGGAACTCGATCGCGGACAGGCCCGCGGTCCAGTCCAGGTTGTTCACCATCGTGGCGGCGTTCGGGCCCTCGAAGGTGAGGAAGGGCTCGATCTGCCCGCGCAGCCGCTGGACCCACGCGGCGATGGTCTCCGGGTCGTTCAGCGTGCGCTCCGCGGTCGGCCGCGGGTCACCGATCTGGCCGGTGGCCCCGCCGACCAGGGCGAGCGGCTTCAGCCCCGCGAGCTGGAGCCGGCGCATGGTGAGCACCTGCACCAGGTGGCCCACATGCAGACTCGCCGCGGTCGGGTCGAAGCCGCAATAGAAGGTGACCGGGCCGTCCGCGAGAGCCTTGCGCAATGCGTCCTCGTCGGTGGACTGGGCGAACAGCCCGCGCCACTTCAGCTCGTCGACGATGTCCGTCACGGTCGTTTCTCTCCTCTGAGGGTTCGACTGGGTTCGATCGGTTGCCCGGTCAGTCTATGGCGGTCATACGCCCCGGCTGACCGAGCTCATGTGGAAGTCGGGGATGCGCAGCGCGGGCATGGCGGCCCGGGTGAAGTAGTCGCCCCACTCGCGCGGCAGCGTCTTCTCCGTACGGCCCGCCTCCGACGCCCGGGACAGCAGCCCGACCGGCGACTCGTTGAACCGGAAGTTGTTCACCTCGCCGACGACCTCGCCGTCCTCCACCAGATAGACCCCGTCCCGGGTCAGACCGGTCAGCAGCAGGGTGGCCGGATCCACCTCCCGGATGTACCAGAGGCAGGTCAGCAGCAGGGCCCGGCCGGTCGTCGCGGCGACCATCTCCTCCAGGGACCGCTCACCGCCGCCGTCCAGGACGAGGTTGTCCATCGAGGGGGCGACCGGCAGGCCCGTCAGCCCGGCGGAGTGCCGGGTCGTGGTCAGCCGCTCCAGCCGGCCGTCCTTGATCCAGTCCGTCGGGGCCAGCGGCAGCCCGTTGTCGAAGACCGAGGAGCCGTCACCCGAGGAGTGCGCGATCACGAAGGGGGCGGCCTCCAGCCCCGGAGCGTGCGGATCGCTGCGCAGGGTCAGCGGCAGCTCGGACAGCGTCTCGCCGATCCTCGTACCGCCGCCCGGCCGGGAGAAGACCGTCCGGCCCTCCGCGGCGTCCCGGGCGCCCGCCGACCAGTACTGGTAGATCAGCAGATCGGCCACCGCGGTCGGCGGCAGCAGCGTCTCGTAGCGTCCGGCGGGCAGCTCGATCCTGCGCTCCGCCCAGCCGAGGCGCTGTGCCAGCTCGGCGTCCAGGGCCGCCGGGTCGACGTCCTTGAAATCCCGGGTGGCCCTGCCCGCCCAGGCGGAACGGGTCCGGTCGGGGGACTTGGCGTTCAGCTCCAGCGTCCCGTTCGGCTGGTCATGGCGCAGCCGCAGCCCCGTCGACGTACCCAGATACGTCGAGTTCAGCTGGTGGTGGGCGAAGCCGTACAGCTCACGGCCGCCCGAGCGGGCCCGCGCGAAGGCGTCACCGAGCGCGGGGGCGAAATCGGCGAAGACATCGGAGCCGGTCCCGGCCGGCGGTTCCGTGAAGTCGGCGGACGCCGGGACACCGGAGACCAGCGGCCGCGCGTCCTCGGCGGGCCCGGCGCCGCGCGCGGCGGCCTCGGCGGCCCGCACCAGCGGTTCCAGGTCGTCGGCGGTGACGGCCGAGCGGGACACCACACCGGATGCCGTTCCCTCGGCGCCGTCCACGGTCGCGATCACGGTCAGGGTCCGTCCCCGCGTCACCCCGTTCGTGGTGAGCGCGTTTCCGGCCCAGCGCAGATTGGCGGAGGAGTTCTCGTCCGCGATGACCACGCAGCCGTCGGCGGTGGACAGCTCCAGTGCGCGCTCGACGATCTCGTAGGGCTTGCTGACCCGGCTCATCGTCCGGCCTCCTGCGTCGTGTTGAGGATGTTCACGCCTCGGAAGAGGGCGGAAGGGCAGCCGTGCGAGACGGCCGCGACCTGACCCGGCTGGGCCTTGCCGCAGTTGAACGCGCCGCCCAGGACATAGGTCTGCGGACCGCCGACCTTCTCCATCGAGCCCCAGAAGTCCGTCGTCGTCGCCTGGTACGCCACGTCCCGCAGCTGGCCCGCCAGCCTGCCGTTCTCGATCCTGAAGAACCGCTGCCCGGTGAACTGGAAGTTGTAGCGCTGCATGTCGATCGACCAGGACCGGTCGCCGACCACATAGATCCCGCGTTCCACCCCGCCGATCAGGTCCTCCGTGGAGAGCCCGCCCGGATCCGGCTGCAGCGAGACGTTCGCCATGCGCTGCACGGGGACGTGCTCAGGGGAGTCGGCGTACGCGCACCCGTTGGACCGGCCCAGGCCCGTCAGCTTCGCGATCCGCCGGTCCGTCTGGTAGCCCACCAGGGTCCCGTCCTTGACGAGGTCCCAGGACTGGGCCTCGACGCCCTCGTCGTCGTACCCGATGGTCGCCAGGCCGTGTTCGGCGGTGCGGTCGCCGGTCACGTTCATCACGGGGGAGCCGTACGTCAGCTTCCCCAGCTGGTCGAACGTCGCGAACGACGTTCCCGCGTACGCCGCCTCGTAGCCCAGCGCACGGTCCAGCTCGGTCGCGTGGCCGATCGACTCGTGGATGGTCAGCCACAGGTTGGACGGGTCGACGACCAGGTCGTACGTCCCCGCCTCGACGCTCGGCGCCCGCATCTTCTCGGCCAGCAGCCCCGGGATGCGCTCCAGCTCGGCGTCCCAGTCCCAGCCGGTACCCGTGAGGTACTCCCAGCCCCGGCCCACCGGCGGAGCGATCGTCCGCATCGAGTCGAACTCACCGGTCGTACCGTTCACGGCCACCGCCGTCAGCTGCGGATGCACCCGCACCCGCTGCTGGGTGGTGACGGTGCCCGCCGTGTCCGCGTAGAACTTGTTCTCGTGGACGGTCATCAGAGAGGCGTCCACATGCGCGACCCCGTCGGCCGCCAGCAGCCGGGCGCTCCACTCGGCGAGCAGCCCGGCCTTCTCCGCGTCCGGTACGTCGAAGGGGTCCCGCTCGTACGACGACACCCAGGTCCGCTCGCCGTGCACCGGCTCGTCCGCCAACTCCACGCGCTCGTCGGAACCGGCCGCCGCGATCACCTTCGCCGACAGCTTCGCCATGGCGACGGCCTGCGAGGCCACCTTCGCCGCCGCGTCCATCGTCAGGTCCACCCCGGAGGCGAACCCCCACGCCCCGCCGTGCACCACCCGGACCGCGTACCCGGTGTCGGTGGTGTCCGACGTCCCGGACGGCCGGGCGTCCCGCAGCCGCCAGGACGCGCCGCGCACCCGCTCGAACCGGAAGTCCGCGTGTACGGCGCCGAGCGCACGGGCGCGGGCGAGTGCCGCGTCGGCGAGGGCGCGCAACGGCAGGGCCAGGAACGACTGATCTACCTCGTGGGCCACGAAGGGCTCCCCTTCTCTCTGAGTACCTCGGAGTGAACCATGCAACGGCACGGCTCCGGTCGGCCACACGTTTCCCGGGTCCCGAGGGTGTCGTGCGGCAGTAGGCTGATCGTCACCGATGGCCGGGGGGCCGGCAGTGATGTCGGCAGGGCCGCGCATCACGGCAGGTAATGGGACTATGACGCTTTCACCAGCTCGCTGATCGGCGTGCGGGACCGGGATATCCAACGGCACCTCGACGAGGAGCGAAACCGCAAGGCCCGCTGGCCGGACCCGCGCATTTCGCTCAACCCCAGTTTCCGTAGCGGGGGAACCGTCGCGGAGCTTGTCGACGAAGGTCTCCTGCACCATGGGTGCCGCCGTTACTCCCGCTCCAAGGAGCACGTGGAGGACTTCTTCGGCCTGGTGGAGGACAAGAAGTCCGGCGGGCGGCTCGTGCGCCGGACACCTCACCGTGCCCTACGCGGGCCATGCACTCGCCAAGGCGAGCGGGCAGCCCGAGACCCTGTGCCGAGGTGCCATCGAGGCTATTCTCCGGGCGGGCGCCGAGGCGCGGCACCCGCAGCATCGGCGCCCGCTGTTCGCCTTCCGACTGCACCAGTTCCTCTCCAAGGGCGACACGGTCTACACCAGCTTCGAACCTGCCGGGCAACGCCACCTGACCAGCCAGTACCAGGTCAGCGTGCCTGAGCACCGGGAAAAGTCGCTGATTCCTCTGGCATTCTGCCGCGACTGCGGACACGACTACCTGGTGGTGACCCGGGTCACCACCTCACCCCGACCCCTGCCGGCTTCGCCCTCCGCATGTCCGCCTCCCCGCGCAACCTCCGCGCGGTCCGTGGCCTCACCGAGGCGACCCTGCTCGGGGCGGGCGTCGCTCGCGACCTCGTCGACTCCGCCCAGCTCGTCCTCTCCGAGCTCTACGGCAACGCCGTCCATGCCTGCGGCGACTGCGTCCCCCTGATCGCAGAGGTCGAGTCGGACCCGGCCGGAGTGTGGGTCCGGCTCCACGACCCCGACCGGCGCCGCCTGCCGCATCGCTCAGGGTTCCAACTCGACGACCCTGCCGCCGAGTCCGGTCATGGGCTCCCGCTGATGGACCTCCTCGCGCCCGGCTGGGACGTCGCGCTGACACCCGTAGGCAAGCAGGTCCGTTGCCTGCTCCCGCCCCGAAGGGGGCTGCCTCACCATCCCGGTCCCGGGTACGGCGAAGAACCCGGGGCGCGCGGCACGTAACCTCGCGCGGCGCGCGAAGCTCTGCCCGCTCCCGGAAGGTGACCCGCGCCGTGCCCCTGGCGGGGGTGTTGTCGTTTGACAACGCATGGGTCCTGGGTAAGTCTGCCTCACAGGGGTGGCGAACCCTGGCGCGTAGGCATGTGACAGCACAGCCAAAGGGGGGCGAGGGCGAGATGGAGTACGAGTTTCTATTCGTCGTGGACGGCATCAGCGTGGACGACGACCTGGCGGTCGGCGTCATTTTCGACGAGTTCGACGGACTGCTCACTCAGCACAGGGACAAGCACCTGCTTGACCTGTCCGAGTCGGGAGACAGCGCCATCGACGCCGCACACCGCCTGGTCGTACGGCTGAGAAGCGCTCTGCCCCAGCTGCGACTGCTGCGGCTGGACCCCGATCTGGTGGGCGTGTCGGATATCGCAGAGCGGACAGGCCGCAGTCGGCAGAACGTCCTCCAATGGGTGAACGGGGAGCGCCGATCAGACGCCGGCGCGTTTCCGGACCCGGAGGGCACGGTCGGGCGCTCGCTCGTCTGGCGCTGGGCCGAGATCAATGCCTGGCTGGCCGGCCTCGGCGAGCGTGTCGGCGACGCGGGAGCGACCCGTGAGGACGCGTTGCACATCGACTTCATGCTGCCCCGCTGGCAACAGGTGCTGGACGACGGCTTGCCGATCGTGCGGTTCGTGCATGCGCAGGAGGACGAGCGGTCAGGCGACCGGGCAGGTGTGGCGCGCCTGCTGGAAGGCACCCTCTCCGCCCCCGGGCTGCTGGAAATGATCTCGGCCTTCCCCCGGGCCGAAAGGCAGCGGTTGACCGTGGTCTGCGCCGTGCTCCCCGACCGCCTCAGCGCTGTGGCGTCGAAGATCCATGCAGACGAGACCTGTGTGCTGCTCGCCTTCCAGGGAGAGAAGAACGAGCTTCATCTCATGCCGGTCGCCGCACGTGAGATTCCAGGGTCACGGCCCGTATCGGACCTGGGACTCGGGGACGACGCGACCGTCGGTGACCTGCTGCTGGTCACCGTCAACGGCGCCGTGGAGCCAACTACACCCGTTGCCCTCGACTGAACACTCCGCGGCCCCACGAAAGAAATTTGTGCCCACCGCATTCGAGATCAGCGCCCGTGCCGTCCGTCTGGCAGCGACCGTCCTTGCCGAGCATCTCCCGGACGGCCTTCCCTCCGCGAAGTGAAGCGGTCGATCCACCGGGCTGATCCTGCCCTGGCGGATGACTGGGTCGCCGCTCGTGGCCCCAGGGCGAAGAGCGACGTGGACACCAATCTCGGCTACACCGCGACCGCGCTGAGCAAGGCCGGGTGGCTGACCCGCGCCAACCGCATCTGGCGGCTGACCGGTCTGGGCCTCGAAGCGCTCGGCGCCTACCCGGATGAGGTCACCTTCCTCTGGGAGGCGAACGCCCGATACGACTACTGGGTCAGCAAAAGGACCGGCTTCGACGCCGCCGCCAAAGTCCTGTCCACGCTGCCCGACGAACGGTGGGTGAGTCTGGAGGACGTGGCGGGCGAGTACGACGTGGACGCGGAGGCGCTGGCTGCCTGCTTGCAGGAGGGGACCCGTCCCGATGGCTGGCATCGGCGGAGACCGAGGCATGGCGGCTGCTCCTCGAACGCGACGAGCTGTTCGACGAGGCGAGGTCGAGCCTCGATGTCGTACCTCCGCTGTCAGACAGACGGCTGACAGCGGAGGAGCTCACCGCACTCGTGCTGGGGGAGGAGCCCGGCCAGGAGGGCGTTCCGCAGCGTCCGCGCCGGGTCTGGATCATCCGGGGTGCGGACCAGCGGGGTGCGAGCTTGATTCGTACCCTTTGGCGCGACGAAGGCGTGGTGACGCTGCCTGCCGACAGGCTGCCACCGCTACCGCAGGGCACAGGTCCGCAGCGGGTCCGTAAAGCCGTCGACGATGCCGACTCCGGAGCGACCGGTGCCCAGCGTGACCGCCGGGCCGAGGAGCTCCACATCTTCCTCTCCCGGATAACAGGAGGGGGACATCGTGGTGTGCACCGACGGGCCGAAGGCGTACCTGGGCGTGGTGCGAGGACCCGCCGGCTACTCGGCGCCGAGCGACGACGCGGCCCACTACACCCGGTCCGTCGCCTGGCAGAACCTCGACGCACCGCTCGACTTCGTCCGCGACCTGCCCAGTGAGCTGACGGGCCGCGTCGCCGACGCGGACGCGCGCATCGTCGACATCAGCCACTTCGCGTCCCGTCTTGAGCCGCTCGTCGGACCGGAGCCCGAGCGGGCCGCTCCCTCACGCGATGTCGAGGCGGTGAGATAAGGCTGCACCGGCACGTGCTGGATCTGGGGCTGCCGCATCAGGAGCCGAGGAACCGGATCGACCGGCTTGCCGCAACCCTCGCGGAGTCGCTGCCCACGAGCTCTCGCGCGGCGAAACTGCCGTCCCCGACCGTGTAGCTCCTGGCCCGTACTGCCTTCGTTGTAGGTACAATTCACGAATGTAGGTACTTTTCCGTGGGACGTCGAAGGGAGCCCCCCGTGAGCACGATCTCCGTTCGCGAGTTCTCGTACAACCCGAGCGCCGTCTTCGCCCGCGTGGAGAAGGGTGAGGCGGTCCAGGTGACCCGTCATGGCAATGTCATCGCCATGCTTCTCCCCAGTTCCGGGCCCATGGCGCGCTACTCCGACCTCGTCGCACAGGGGAAGATACGGCTCAAGTCGGCCACCACCTCGGAACTCGCCGGCATGGCCGCGTACGAACTCCCTGAGGACGCGCCCGACCCGGTGGCACTCCTTCTCGCCGAGCGAGAGGAAGAGGGCCGTTGATCTACATGGATTCGTCCGCCCTTCTGACTCTGCTGACCGGGCGGACCAACGCCGGAGAACTCAGGAGCTTCCTGGCCGACCGACCTGGACTGCCCATCGCCACCAGTACGGTCGGTGTGGTGGAGACGGTTCGGCAGCTCGACAGAGTCGGATCGTTCCCTCATGCTCTCGCGGATCTCGACTCCATGGTCACCGAAATCCTTCTCACTGAAGAGGTCCGGGACCTGGCCGCCAGGGTTCCTGCCTCTCTGCGGTCCCTGGACGCCATCCATGTGGCGAGCGCGCTGGCGATCGGCGATGCCATCGATTCTTTGATCACGTACGACAAACGGATGCTCGACGCGGCCCGAGAGGCGGGGCTGGTCGCGTTCGCGCCCGGCACGGCGGACTGAGGCGGCCGCCGCGACTGTGGGAACCCGACAGTCGCGGCCCGGCGGCGCTGTCAGAGGCCGATTCCCTGGATGTGGAGTGGTACCGATAGGTTTTCGATGTACCAGACCGCCAAGGAAAGGGTGATCCGTTGAGCCGCTCGGTTCTCGTCACCGGAGGAAACCGGGGCATCGGCCTCGCCATCGCCCGCGCCTTCGCCGACAACGGCGACAAGGTCGCCGTCACCTACCGCTCGGGGGAGCCGCCACAGGCGCTCACCGAAGCGGGCGTTCTCGCGGTCCGGTGCGACATCACCGACACCGAGCAGGTGGAGCAGGCCTACAAGGAGATCGAGGAGAAGCACGGTCCCGTGGAGGTGCTGGTCGCCAACGCCGGTATCACCAAGGACCAGTTGCTGATGCGGATGTCCGAGGACGACTTCACGTCCGTGCTCGACACCAACCTCACCGGCACCTTCCGCGTCGTCAAGCGGGCCAACCGCGCGATGCTGCGCGCCAAGAAGGGCCGTGTCGTCCTGATCTCCTCCGTCGTGGGCCTCCTCGGCTCGGCCGGACAGGCCAACTACGCGGCGTCCAAGGCGGGCCTGGTCGGCTTCGCCCGGTCGCTGGCCCGTGAGCTGGGCTCACGGAACATCACCTTCAACGTCGTCGCACCCGGTTTCGTCGACACCGACATGACCCAGGTGCTCACCGACGAGCAGCGCAAGGGCATCGTGTCGCAGGTGCCGCTCGGCCGCTACGCGCAGCCCGCCGAGATCGCCGCCGCGGTGCGCTTCCTCGCGTCCGACGACGCGTCGTACATCACTGGAGCCGTCATTCCCGTTGACGGCGGATTGGGCATGGGTCACTGATCACCATGAGCGGAATTCTCGACGGCAAGCGCATCCTCATCACGGGGGTGCTGATGGAGTCGTCCATCGCCTTCCACACCGCCAAGGTGGCCCAGGAGCAGGGCGCCGAGGTCATCCTGACGGCCTTCCCCCGGCCGACGCTGACCGAGCGCATCGCCAAGAAGCTGCCCAAGCCCGCCAAGGTCATCGAGCTCGACGTGACCAACGACGAGCACCTCGACCGGCTCGCGGGCCTCGTCAAGGACGAGCTCGGCTCGCTCGACGGCGTCGTGCACTCCATCGGCTTCGCGCCGCAGGACGCGCTCGGCGGCAACTTCCTGAACACGCCCTTCGAGTCGGTCGCCACCGCGATGCACGTCTCGGCGTTCTCGCTCAAGTCGCTCGCCATGGCCTGCAAGCCGCTGATGAGCGAGGGCGGCTCGATCGTCGGCCTCACCTTCGACGCGCAGTTCGCCTGGCCGCAGTACGACTGGATGGGCCCGGCGAAGGCGGCGCTGGAGGCCACCTCCCGCTACCTCGCCCGTGACCTCGGCGGCGACAGCATCCGCTGCAACCTGATCTCGGCGGGCCCCATCGGCTCGATGGCCGCCAAGTCCATCCCGGGCTTCGGTGACCTCGCCGAGGTCTGGAACACCCGGTCGCCGCTGGCCTGGGACATGGCCGACCCCGAGCCGGCCGGCCGCGGTGTCGTCGCGCTGCTCTCGGACTTCTTCCCGAAGACCACGGGCGAGATCATCCACGTCGACGGTGGCGTGCACATGATGGGCGCCTGACCGCTCACGGCACGCAGGACGGCCGCGTACCCCTCGCCCGGGTACGCGGCCGTCGTGCGTTGCCGACAGGCTCTCCCGGCGCTCGAGTCGAAAAGATGGCCGCCCCACCGCAGAATGTGGTGGAACCGGACTTTTGGTCAGGCTGTGGGGAGGAGATCGCTGTGCGCTCCACACGTCGCCGAACCTGGGCCCTGCTCGCAGCGGCCGCCGTCGTCGCGGGGCTCCTGGCCCCGATGGCCGTGAGCGCGGCCAACCGGGCGGGGAGCGGAGCAGCGGCGCCCCTCGCACCGGAACCGGAGCCCTTGGGTTCCGAATGCCGTACGTCGGTCGAGGGATCCCGGGTGATCGCCTACTGCCACAACCCGTACCCCACGACCGATCTCGTCCAGCTCCACACCGAGTGCGCGCGCTGGTGGGACGTCGACGCCGACGGCGGCGCGGTCGCGGTGCAGCCGGGCCGGACGGTCAAGCTCGAGGACCGCTGCTGGAAAGAGGTCGGCTCGGCCTGGATCAGCCACTCGGTGACCTCCTGAGCGGTCAGCCCTCAGGCCCGTTCCCGCAGACAGTCCAGCGCGTGGGCCGCGGCCTCGGCGGCGGCCGTCTCCGCGTCGCCCGCCCGGATCGCCTCGACGAGCCGCGCGTGGTCCATGAGTTCCTCCGGCCCGAGCTTCGAGCCCACGTCGTCGCGCAGGTAGTCGCGGAGCAGGTCGTTGAGGTCGGCGTAGAGCTCGGTCAGCACGTCGTTGTGCGAGGCGGCGACCACGGCGAGGTGCAGGGTCGCGTCGGCGGCCACGAAGGCCTCGGCGTCACCCGACGCCCAGGTCTCCTCGCGCCGCGCCATCAGCGTGTCCAGCTGCCGCAGGTCCCGGTCCGTGCGCCGCGCGGCGGCGAGCCGGGCCGCCGAGGACTCCAGCGTGGAGCGCAGCTCGGCGACGTGCCGCGGGTCGGCGTCCGCGAAGCGGCGCTGCATCACCCCGGCCAGCTCGCTGGTCGCCACCACGTACGTGCCGGAGCCCTGGCGGATGTCCAGCAGTCCGTTGTGCGCCAGGGCGCGCACCGCCTCGCGCACCGTGTTGCGGGCGACCCCGAGCTGCTCGACCAGCTCGGGCTCGGTGGGGATGCGTGAGCCCACCGGCCACTCGCCCGCGGTGATCTGGTTCCTCAGCTGGGCAATCACCTGATCGGCGAGTGCCGAACGCCGCGTGGACGTCAGCGCCATGGTGCTCCTTGCTCGTGTTCGGGGGGATGGTCCGGAAGAGGTGGTCCGGGAGGTGCGGGCCCGTCGGATCGTCACCCCGATTGTCTCAGGGAGAGAACGGAAGTGGACAGTCAATCATCCCATGATTCTATGATGGGTCTCATGCGTCACGACGAGACCCCGACCCTGAGCCCTCCCGCAGCCCCCGGCGCCCCGGCGTCCGGCACGTCCGCGCCCGGTCCCTCCCCCTGGGTGCTGCGGATCGTCACCCTCGGCCTGGTCCTTGCCGCGCTCAACCTCCGGCCCGCCATCACCAGCCTCGGCCCCCTCCTCGAAGAGGTCCGGGACGGACTGCACATGAGCGGCAGCGTCGCCGGTGTCCTCACCTCCGTGCCGCCGCTCTGCTTCGCGCTGTTCGGCTTCATGGCGCCCCGGCTGGCCCGCCGGTTCGGCGCCGGCGCCGTCGTCTGCGCGGGCATGGTGGCCATCACCGCCGGTCTGCTGCTGCGCCCCTTCGTGGGCGGTACCGCCGGCTTCCTCGCCGCCAGCGCCCTCGCCCTGATGGGCATAGCGGTCAGCAACGTCCTGATGCCCGTCATCGTCAAGCGCTGGTTCCCCGACCGGGTGGGCACCGTGACCGGCCTCTACTCGATGGCCCTGGCCCTCGGCACCGCCCTCGCGGCCGCCCTCACCGTGCCTCTGACGGACGCGCTGGGCGGGAGCTGGAAGACGGGGCTGGTGGTCTGGGCGGCACTGGCCGCGGTCGCGGTCCTGCCGTGGATCCCGTTCGTGAAGGACCGCGGGGACATCTCCGGGCGGGCCGCCGGAACTCCGGCTCCGCCCGCGCTCCGGATCACCCGCAGCCGTACGTCCTGGGCGCTCGCCTGCTTCTTCGGGCTGCAGGCCACAGCCGCGTACATCACGATGGGCTGGATGCCGCAGATCTTCCGTGACGCGGGGATCCCGGCAGGCACCGCGGGCGTCCTGCTCGCCGTGACCATGGCGATGGGCGTCCCCCTCGCCTTCGTCATTCCCCGGGTCGCCTCCCGGCTGCGGACCCAGGGTCCGATCGTCCTCGTCCTCAGTGGCTGCGGGCTCCTCGGCTACGCCGGCCTCTACCTGGCCCCGGCGGGCGGCGCCTGGCTCTGGGCGCTGCTGCTGGGCATCGCCAACTGCGCCTTCCCGCTCGCCCTCACCATGATCGGGATGCGCTCACGCACCGGCGCGGGGGTCGTCAGGCTCTCCGCCTTCGCGCAGTCCACCGGCTACCTGCTCTCGATCCCCGGCCCCCTGCTGGTCGGCGTGCTCTACCAGCACAGCGGCGGCTGGGGGCTGCCCCTCGCCCTCATGGCGGGCCTCCTCGTGCCCCAGACCGTCGCGGGAATGCTCGCGGGGCGGGACCGGAAGATCGAGGACGAATGCTGAGATGCGAGACTGTGCGCATGCCAGTGCTCGATCCGAATCCCCAGAACGGCCAGAAGAAGCTCCTCCTCGTGTTCGGGACGATGCTTCTCATCTCCGTAGTCATCGGCGTGATCGCCACGATCGCCTCCCCCTGAGCCCTTGGGGGTGGGGCCGGCCCCCCTGTCCCCTAGGGGGCCAGGTTCAGGGTCGAGTGGGTGGGTCACCGGATGGGACCGCCGCCGGCCGGCCCGTAGGTTCTGGGTAACACAGCCGAGGACCCACGGAGGCGGACATGCCGGCCCGTACGAACACCCGGACCCACCGCCCCGCCACGGCCGTCGCCGACGCCCGGCTGCCGTGGTGGGCCGTCGTGCTGCCCGCCCTCGCCTTCGCCGCGCTCCTCCTGCTGATCGTCGAACCCGGCCAGGCGCACGCGGCGGCCGGTGACCCCGCGATCGGACGGCTGTTCGGGCACATTCTTGGCCTGATGCCCGCCTGACCGGCCCCTTACACACCTCGCCGCCCGTCATCACCCCCAGCGAGGGAGCCCGTCAACACCCTGCGCCCGGAGGCGCATTTCGTGCGAAGCTGAGCTGTATGAGCGCCGATACACCTCGCAGGATCGTCCTTCTCAGGCATGCAAAGGCGGAATGGTCGCAGCAGTCCGACCATGAGCGGCCACTGGCGGAACGGGGCAGGAAGGACGCGCCCGTCGCCGGCCGCAAGCTGGCCGATTCGGGAACCGTCTTCGACCTGGCTCTGTGCTCGACCGCCACCCGGACCCGCGAGACCTGGAAGCTCGCGGTCCACGAATTCGCACAGCGTCCCAGGACCGTGTACGAGGAGAGGCTGTACGAGGCCTCCCTCGGCGAACTGATCGCCCTGTTCGACGAGACCCCCGACGACGTGCGGAATCTGCTCGTCATCGGCCACAATCCCGGTATGCACGGTGCCGCGGACGCGCTCTCCGGCCGGTCCGAGGGCGACGCGCTCGCCCGCATGACCAGGGACGGCTTCCCGACCGCGGCCTACGCCGTCGTCGAGTTCTCCGGCTCCTGGAAGAGCCTGGAACACGGCGCGGGCACACTCGTCGAGTACTGGACGCCGAACGACTGACCGACCGCCTGCGGCGGGGCGCCGGCACACCCTGTGTGCCGACGCCCCGTCGTACCGGACCCGCGTGGTCAGTCCACCAGGCCGTCGGCGGCCTCGACCTCTTCACGGGTGATCCCGAGCAGATACAGCACGGTGTCCAAGAACGGGACGTTCACCGCCGTGTGGGCGGCCTCGCGGACGACCGGCTTGGCGTTGAAGGCGACACCCAGGCCCGCGGTGTTCAGCATGTCCAGATCGTTCGCGCCGTCACCGATCGCCACCGTCTGCGCCAGCGGCACCCCCGCCTGGGCCGCGAAGCTGCGTAGCAGCCGGGCCTTGCCCGCCCGGTCCACGATGTCGCCCACGACGCGGCCGGTGAGCTTGCCGTCGACGACCTCCAGCGTGTTGGCGGAGGCGAAGTCGAGCCCCAGACGCTCCTTGAGGTCGTCCGTGACCTGGGTGAAGCCCCCCGAGACCACGCCCACCTGGTAGCCGAGCCGCTTCAGCGTCCGGATCAGGGTGCGGGCACCGGGGGTCAGCCGGACCTCCGCCCGGACCTTCTCCACCACCGACACGTCGAGCCCGGCCAGCAGTGCGACGCGCGCGTGCAGGGACTGCTCGAAGTCGAGTTCGCCGCGCATCGCCTGCTCGGTGACCGCGGCGACCTCGGCCTCGCAGCCCGCATGGGCCGCGAAGAGCTCGATGACCTCGTCCTGGATGAGCGTCGAGTCCACGTCCATGACGACCAGACGCTGCGCCCGGCGGCTCAACCCGGCCGACACGACGGCGATGTCGACGCCGATGCCGGCGGCCTCCGTCGCCAGCGCGGTCCGCAGTTCTTCGGTCCCGGTGCCGGACACCGCGAACTCGACGGCGGTGACGGGGTACTTCGCCAGGCGGAAGATCCGGTCGATGTTGCCGCCGGTGGAAGTGATCCTGGCCGCTATGGCCGCTGTGGACTCCGCTGTCAGCGGGTGTCCCAGCACGGTCACATGGGAACGGCCGTCGCCGCGCGGGCGGTTGTCGCCCGTGCCCGAGATGATCTCGGCCTGCAGCTTCAGGGATTCCGCCCAGCTGTGCACGGTCGCCCGGAGGTCGCCCTCGGTCGTGCCGCCCGGGGCCGGCGAGGTCACCAGGACGCACAGGACGATGCGGCCACGGGTGACGACCTGCTCGATGTCCACGACATCGACGGCGTAGGCGGCGAGGGTGTCGAAAAGTCCGGCGGTGATACCAGGCCGGTCCTTCCCGAAGATCTTGACGAGAAGCGTGGGGGCGTCCGTGCCCCGAGGAGACTCGGGGGGCTCAGGAGACCGGGGTGACCGAGGTGGCTGAGGTGCGCTCATGGTGGTCCCACCGTATAGGGCCGCAGGGCGGGTCCAGAAGCCGTCCCGAGTGCCGGACAGTACCCGGTGGGGACGACGGCCCGGGAACCGGGCGCATCGGATGGGATGCTCCGGACGCATTCCTCCCGAGTCGGGGGAGGGACGCATAGCTTCCGCGCCGTCTTCACGCCTCCCGGCTTTCCGTTACGGGACCGCTCCTGGAATAGTTCCCCACGATGTTCAGCATCCCTAGGCCTCCTGCGACGGGGGCAACTCGGGGGACAACTAGTGGGGCGCGGAGTGCCGGAACTCGTACTGGAATTGAATGGAAGGACCTGGGCGCTCGATCCGTCCAGGCCGTACACCCTCGGACGTGATCCGCAGGGCGACGTGATGATCGACGACGCCAGAGTGTCGTGGCGGCATGCCACGATCAGCTGGAACGGCCGCAGCTGGTCCATCGAGGATCACGGCAGCACGAACGGCACTTATGTGCAGGGCCGCCGTATCCAGCAGATGGAGATCGCCCCGGGAACCTCGGTCCACCTGGGCAACGCCACCGACGGACCGCGGCTGAGCCTCACCGCCGCGGCGGGCGCCGGAGTCCACGGCGGGCAGGCGGCGGCGGGAGTGCAGACGGCGCCCGCACCTCCTGCGCAGCAAGCGCAGCAGGCCCCCGCGCAACAGCCGCAGCACCAGGCACAGCAGCCGCAGGGCGCCGCCGGCTGGCCGGGTGGTGGTCCCGCGCAGCAACAGCAGGCGGCCTGGCAGCAGGCACCGCAGATGCAGCAGATGCAGCAGGCCCCGGTCCCGCACCAGCAGGGCCACGGGGCGGGCGGTCCCGGTGGCGCGGCGGGGGCGCCGCCGGTCTACGGCGACCGCAGCCCCACCACGTTCCACCAGCTGGACCTCGGCCGCGTCATGCGCATCGGCCGTGCGCTGGAGAACGAGCTGGTCGTCTCCGACCTGCAGGTCTCACGCCTGCACGCCGAATTCCGGGCGACGCCCGACGGCCGCTTCGAGATCCGCGACCTCGGCTCGCACAACGGCACGTACGTCAACGGCCAGCCGCTCAGCAAGTCCGGTACCGCTCTCATCGGTCCGAACGACATCGTCGGTGTCGGTCACTCGACCTTCCGGCTGGTCGGGGACCGGCTGGAAGAGTTCGTCGACACCGGTGAGGTCTCCTTCTCGGCCCGTCACCTCACGGTGACGGTCGACGGCGGCAAGGACATCCTCAAGGACGTCTCGTTCGGCGTCCCGGAGAAGTCGCTGATCGCCGTCATCGGCCCGTCGGGTTCCGGCAAGTCCACCCTGCTCAAGGCGCTCACCGGCTATCGGCCCGCCAACCAGGGCGACGTCCTCTACGACAACCGGAACCTGTACAAGCAGTTCGCCGAGCTGCGCCAGCGCATCGGCCTGGTCCCGCAGGACGACATCCTGCACAAGGAACTGACGGTCACCAAGGCCCTCAAGTACGCGGCCAAGCTCCGCTTCCCCGCGGACACCACCGAGGCCGAGCGCACCGCCCGGATCCACGAGGTCCTCGCCGAGCTCAAGCTCGACATCCACAAGGACAAGAAGGTCACCTCGCTCTCCGGTGGCCAGCGCAAGCGCGTGTCGGTCGCCCTGGAGCTGCTGACCAAGCCGTCGCTGATCTTCCTGGACGAGCCGACCTCGGGCCTCGACCCGGGCATGGACCGCGACGTCATGCAGCTGCTGCGCGGCCTCGCCGACGACGGCCGTACGGTCCTCGTGGTCACGCACTCCGTGGCCGAGCTGGCCATCTGCGACAAGCTCCTGGTGATGGCGCCCGGCGGTTCCGTCGCCTACTTCGGCCCGCCCGAGGAGGCGCTGAACTTCTTCGGCTACACCAGCTGGGCCGACGTCTTCTCCGCGTTCGAGAACTACCGTGAGTACGACTGGGCGGGACGCTGGCGCGGCTCGCAGCACTACCAGATGTACGCCGCGGACATCGACGCCGTCGCCGCACAGTCCGTACACATGCCGTCGCCGCAGCAGATGCGTCCGCCGAAGCCGTCGGGCTGGCTGGCCCAGCTGTGGACGCTGATGCGCCGATACGTCTCGGTGATCGTGTCCGACAAGGGCTTCCTGCTCCTGATGGTGCTCCTGCCGGCCGTTCTCGGCGTGGTCAGCGTGGTCATCCCGGCGGAGTTCGGCCTGGCGGAACCCGATCCGCCGTCCCGCTTCAACGGCAAGGCCGGGACCATCATGCTGATCCTCGCGGTCGGCATGTGCTTCGCCGCCGCGGCCAACTCCGTACGTGAACTGATCAAGGAACGGGTGATCTACGAGCGGGAACGGGCCACCGGCCTCTCCCGTTCCGCCTACCTGCTGTCCAAGGTGATCGTCCTCGGTGTGATCACCGCCTTCCAGGGCGTGATCATCTGCGGGATCGGCTTCTCCACCCGCGAGCTGCCGGAGGAGGGCCTCTTCATGCCCCCGGCCGTGGAGATCTGCCTGTCGATCATCGCGCTGGGCTTCGCCTCGATGATGTTCGGCCTGATGATCTCCGCGCTGGTGAAGACCGCCGAGAAGACCATGCCGCTGCTCGTCATGTTCGCCATCGTCCAGGTCGTCTTCACCGGTGTGCTCTTCCAGGTCTACGGATCGCCGGGCCTGGAGCAGTTCGCCTGGCTGATGCCGTCGCGCTGGGCGGTGGCCGCGGCCGGCACCACGCTGGACCTCGCCCACCTCATGCCGCCGTGGGACCCGAAGAACCCGACCGACCTGGACCCGCTCTGGGAGCACTCGGCCGGGCAGTGGGGGATCAACATCGCGGTGATGCTCTTCATGAGCGCCGTGCTCTTCTTCGCGGTCTCGCGGATGCTGCGCCGCCATGAGCCCGAGGTGATGCGGAAGTAACGCGCGCCGGGCCGTACCGGTCCTGGAAACGCCCGAGGGCGGCACCCCGTGGGGTGCCGCCCTTCGGCATGTGCCGCCGGTCACGCGACGCTGCGGACCGGCAGGTCAGCTCTGCCAGGTTCTGCTCGGTGCGTGGCTCAGTACGCGCTGTCGACGTTGTCGATCGAGCCGTACTTGTCCGCCGCGTAGTTGGCGGCAGCGGTGATGTTGGCGA
The DNA here is from genome assembly GCF_042871445.1 of Streptomyces sp. NPDC005794. Classification (NCBI taxonomy): domain Bacteria; kingdom Bacillati; phylum Actinomycetota; class Actinomycetes; order Kitasatosporales; family Streptomycetaceae; genus Streptomyces; species Streptomyces sp. NPDC005794. The sequence goes on along the minus strand of NZ_JBIAIN010000023.1, from coordinate 11,126 downwards.
CCGGGTCGTACTGGTCGTGCTTGGTGCCCTTGACGTGGTAGAAGTCGAAGGTCGGCTTGATGACCTGCAGCAGTCCCTTGGACGGGACGCCGTTGATCGCGTTGATGTCCCAGTTGTTGATGGCGCGCGGGTTACCGCTGGACTCGCGGATGATGTTGCGGTGCAGGCCCTCGTACGTACCGGGGATGTTCTTCTTGTCCATGATGGCGAGAGCCTCACGGATCCAGCCGTCCAGGTTGTTGGCGTAGACCGGCTTGCGGTCGGCCGCGCGGCTGGCCTTCTTGGCGGAACGTTTCTTCGCATCGGCCTTGGCCTCGGCGACGGCCTTGGCCTTTGCCTCGGCCTTGGCTGCGGCCTTCTTCTTCGCGGCGGCTTCCTTGGCCTTGGCGGCGTCGGCCGCCTTCACGAGCTGCTCGGCCGTCGAGTTCTGCTCGATGACACTGGCGCGGACGTCCTTCGCCTGCGAGCCGGTGAAGGCCACCGGCTGGGCGGCCGAGGCAGCCTGCGGCTCGGTCGTGGCCGAGGCGTCGTCGGGGACGAGCGAGAAGGCGAGAGCGGCGGCTGCCAGGGTGGAGACCCCCGCGACGGAGAGCTTCTGCGCCTTGTTCAGGCGACGGCTACGGCTGGAGATGCGGGACACGGACATACAGTCGTACCTCTTCGAATAGCAGGGGTCCTCGGCGAGGACGCGGACGGAAGCGCCGGGGGGCATCTCCGTCGGGGACAGCTGCAATTCTTAGCTCCAGCAAAATGGCCTGGCAAAGGTGTGACGTACGAAGCCGGGTAGTGGGTGAGGGTCTCGTTCCTTCCTCCTTGTCCGGTTTGAGTCATGGTGAGTTGCCCGTTATGGGTCAACTATCCCTCTTCGTAAGTGACGTGGGTCCTATGCCTGGGCTCACACGGGGCCCCCTCCGGGCTCACTGAAAGTTGCTCCTGTAATGCGGGGCGTAAGGGGATTTCGGGCAGGAGGCAGCAGGAGGTGGGCATCCCCGAACTCATGCCAGAGATACCGGTGGCCCAATGCCTGCGCGTACCCCTGCCGCAGCGCCTCCCGTCCCGCGACGGCCTCCAGCATCAGCAGGTGCGAGGCCTCCGGTTCGTGCAGCCCGGTCAGCAGCCCGTCCACCACCCGCACGCCGCGCCGCGGCGTCACGACCAGATCCGTCCAGCCCGCCGCGGCCCGCACCGCCCCGTCGTCCCCGGCCGCGGACTCCAGGGCCCGCACCGCCGTCGGCCTCACGGCGATCGCCCTGCCCCCACCCGCCCGTGCCGCGTTGACCAGCCGCGCCGAGCGCGCGCCCCAGCCCCTTCGATCCACCCGTGATCACTGCGATCGGCATGACAGCCATCCCCTCGAACCTCGTGACGCTCCGACGCCACCAACGTAGGAACGGCGCCCAGTCCGCGTCCGCCGCGTCGTCCATCGGCCGCAGCCGCCCGAGGTACTTCGGCCTAGGACCCAGGCCCCATGCGGCGGGGGCCCGCAGCCCGATACGACGGCCGTACCCCCGCCGGTACGGTGAGCACATGAGTCATCGCCCACCGTCGGGCCTCGCCGCGGTCAGTGCCGCGCTGCTCGCCATGAGCCGGCACCTCGAGGTGAGGGACGTCCTCAAGACCATCGTGGCCTCGGCCCGCGAACTCCTGGACGCCGAGTACGCCGCCCTCGGAGTGCCGGACGACCACGGCGGCTTCGCCCAGTTCGTCGTCGACGGGGTCAGTGACGAACAGTGGAAGGCCATCGGACCGCTGCCCCGGCAGCACGGCATCCTCGCGGCGATGCTCCACGAGGCGAAACCCCAGCGGCTCGCCGACGTCCGCGAGGACCCCCGCTTCGAGGGGTGGCCCGACGCCCACCCCGACATGTCCGACTTCCTCGGCCTGCCCATCCAGGACGGCGACGAGACCATCGGCGCGCTCTTCCTCGCCAACAAGCGCTGTCCCAGGCCGACGGACGGCTGCAACTTCACGGAGGAGGACGAGGAGCTCCTCGGGATCCTCGCCCAGCACGCGGCCATCGCCCTCACCAACGCCCGGCTCTACGAACGCAGCCGTGAGCTCACCATCGCCGAGGAGCGCTCACGGCTCGCCCACGAGCTGCACGACGCCGTCAGCCAGAAACTCTTCTCGCTCCGGCTCACGGCCCAGGCCGCCGCAGCTCTCGTCGACCGCGACCCGGCACGGGCCAAGGGCGAGCTCCAGCAGGTCGCCGACCTGGCCGGGGAAGCCGTGGACGAGCTGCGCGCGGCCGTCGTCGAGCTGCGCCCCGCCGCCCTGGACGAGGACGGCCTCGTCGCCACCCTCCGTACCCAGATCCAGGTCCTGAACCGCGCCCACAGCGCCCAGGTCACGTTCGAGAGCTCCGGGGTGCGAGCCCTGCCCGCCACCCAGGAGGAGGCGATGCTCCGGGTCGCCCAGGAGGCCCTGCACAACGCCCTGCGCCACTCGGGCGCCGGGCAGGTCACCGTCACACTCACCCGGCAGGCGACCACGGCCGTGCTGCGCATCACCGACGACGGCGGCGGCTTCGACACCGGTGCCGTCCGGCGCGCCGGACGGCACCTGGGCCTCGTGTCGATGCGGCACCGGGCCGGCGGCGTCGGCGGCCGGCTCACCGTCGCTTCGGAGCCCGGCAAGGGCACCACGATCCAGATGGAGGTCCCCTGTGGCTGACAAGATCATCAAGGTCCTGCTGGTCGACGACCACCAGGTGGTCCGCCGGGGACTGCGTACGTTCCTCGAGGTCCAGGACGACATAGAGGTCGTCGGCGAGGCGTCCGACGGGGCCGAGGGCGTCGCCAGGACCGAGGAGCTGCGGCCCGACGTGGTCCTGATGGACGTCAAGATGCCGGGCACGGACGGCATCGAGGCACTGCGCAGGCTCAGGGAGCTGGACAATCCGGCCAAGGTACTGATCGTCACCAGCTTCACCGAACAGCGCACGGTCGTGCCCGCCCTGCGGGCGGGAGCATCGGGTTACGTGTACAAGGACGTCGACCCGGACGCCCTGGCCGGCGCCATCCGCTCGGTCCACGCCGGCCACATCCTGCTCCAGCCGGAGGTCGCCGGCGCGCTGCTGGCCCATGACGACACGGGCAACGGCACGGGGCGGGGGAGCACCCTGACCGAGCGGGAGCGGGAGGTGCTCGGACTGATCGCCGACGGCTGCTCCAATCGGGAGATCGCCCGGGCGCTGGTCCTGTCGGAGAAGACCGTGAAGACCCATGTCTCGAACATCCTGATGAAGCTCGACCTGTCGGACAGGACCCAGGCCGCGCTGTGGGCGGTCCGGCACGGAGCGGCGGGCTGACGGCGGCGCTGCCGACGGGGGAGTTTGTCAGACAAGCGGACGGGTTCACTCCAGTCCGCGATTCATACTGTCGGGTGTATGTCACCCGTACGGCGCATCCTCGGCGGCGTACGGGCGTTCTCCATGCGTGCTGCGGCGGTCGGCCGCGGCGACGCGAGGAGGATCCTGAAGTGAAGAACCTGAAGAAGGCCGCAGCCGTCACCATGATCGCGGGCGGAATCATCGCCGCCGGTGCCGGAGCCGCCTCCGCCACGGGACACGGTGGCGCCGGTGCCCACGGCACGGCCGTCGGTTCCCCGGGCGTCATCTCGGGCAACGTCGTCCAGGTCCCGGTGCACGTCCCGGTGAACGTGGTCGGCAACACGGTCAACGTCGTGGGCCTGCTCAACCCGGCCTTCGGCAACTTCGGCCTGAACGGCTGACCGACGCCTCGCACCTCGCCGCCGGAGGGCTCACCCGAGCCCTCCGGCGGCCGGGGGACTACCGCCCCCGCTCCTCCACGTACGCGTTGTACGCCGCGACCTGCGCCCGCCGGGCCACCCGCTCCACCGGCCGCAGCGCCTCACTCCGGGCCGCGATCTCGGAAGCGCTCACCGCGCCGCCGTGCCCGTTCTCATGGGCCACCGACACCAGCAGCCCCACCCGCTGAGCCAGTTCCAGCACCCGGACCGCCCTCGGCGGATAGCCCGGAGCCAGCACCTCCCGTCCCCGCTCCGCCCGCGCCCGGTAGGCATCCACCGCGGCCTCCGCGACCGGCCCGGAACCGGCGACATCCAGCCGCGACAGTACCGCCGTCGCGTCCCGCAACGCCTCGGCGAGCTCCCGCTCCGCCTCACCCAGCGACGGCACATCGGCAGGCGGCGCCTCCCGGACAGACAGACAGCGCCAGACCACCTCGACATGCAGATCCCCGGCGGGCCCCACCTCACTCACCTCCGGTACGAGCCCGTACGGCGCCCCCGACGTGACCACCGCCTCCTCCGCCTCCAGAGCCCGGGCGTTGAAGTCCGGCGGCCCGCTGAGCCCCAGCGGATGCCCGGGCACCGGCAGGGCGACCCGGAAACCGGTCGCGCCGAGCCCCCTCAGCCGGCCGAGCGCCAGCGTGAGCCCGACGGGCCCCGCCTCACCCGGCAGCCCCTCGACGCGGTGCACCGCGTCCTCGCCGACGATTGCGAGCGCCGCGTCGTCCGGTGACGCAAGTCCCGCCATAAGCGCGTTTCCCCATGCGGCAAGCCGCCCTGAGCGTGGTTCCGAAAGCATGGGAACAGCCTAGGGAACGGCCCCACGGCCTGAGCACTCCACGGGTGGCGTAGGTTTTCCCTGGGAGCTGTGCCCACAGGCACGCGACGATCTCGACACTGTATGGGGAGACAACGCGCCATGAGCGATGTACTGGAGCTGGTGGACGTATCCGTGGTCCGCGACGGACGCGCTCTGGTGGACGACGTCTCCTGGTCGGTCAAGGAGGGGGAGCGCTGGGTCATCCTCGGGCCGAACGGCGCGGGCAAGACCACCCTCCTCAACCTCGCCTCCAGCTACCTCTTCCCGAGCACCGGCACGGCCACGGTCCTCGGCGAGCGGCTCGGCGGGGTCGGCACCGACGTCTTCGAGCTCCGCCCCCGCATCGGTATCGCCGGTGTGGCCATGGCCGAAAAGCTCCCCAAGCGCCAGACCGTCCTGCAGACGGTGCTCACCGCCGCGTACGGCATGACCGCCACCTGGCACGAGAACTACGAAGCCGTCGACGAGGAGCGCGCCCGCGCTTTTCTCGACCGCCTCGGCATGACCGAGTTCCTCGACCGCAAGTTCGGCACGCTCTCCGAGGGCGAGCGCAAGCGCACCCTCATCGCCCGCGCCATGATGACCGACCCCGAGCTGCTCCTCCTCGACGAGCCCGCCGCCGGGCTCGACCTCGGCGGACGCGAGGACCTGGTCCGCCGCCTCGGCAGGCTGGCCCGCGACCCGTACGCCCCCTCCATGGTCATGGTCACCCACCACGTCGAGGAGATCGCGCCCGGCTTCACCCACGTCCTGATGATCCGTCAGGGCAAGGTGCTCGCCGCAGGCCCCATGGAGACCGAGCTCAGCTCCCGGAACCTCTCCCTCTGCTTCGGCCTGCCGCTCGTCGTCGAGCACCACGGCGACCGCTACACCGCCCGCGGACTTCCCCTCGGCGGGTAGTCGCACCACGGCCAACCTCTGCGGCGCCCTGTCGGCGAGCGCACTCTCGGTCCTACGATGACCCTGTGGACATCGATGCGTGGGTGTGGTGGCTGATCGGAGCGGTGGGACTGGGCATTCCCCTCGTCCTGACCGCGATGCCCGAGTTCGGGATGTTCGCCGTCGGGGCGGTGGCCGCAGCGGTCGTCGCGGCCCTCGGCGGGGGCGTCGTCGCCCAAGTCCTGGTCTTCGTCGTGGTGTCGGTGGCGCTGATCGCCGTCGTCCGCCCGATCGCGGCCAGACACCGTGCGAGCCGGCCCGGGGAGGCCACCGGAATCGACGCGCTGAAGGGCCGTCAGGCCGTCGTGCTGGAACGGGTGGACGGCAGTGGCGGGCGCATCAAGCTCGCCGGCGAGGTCTGGTCCGCCCGCGCGCTCGACGGCGACCAGACCTTCGAACCCGGTCGGCAGGTGGACGTCGTGGACATCGACGGTGCGACGGCCGTGGTCATGTGAGCGAACCGGTCACGGGGAAGCCCGCAGTCTGACACACTCGAAGTCGATCATCATGAGAGTGCAACGGCCATGACGACCATGGCAGTTGGACATCGATCACCGCGATCCGCCGGCAACCGAAGGGCACGAGGCACACGATGCAACCGATCATCATCGTCCTGATCATTCTGGTGGTGCTCGTCTTCATCGCCCTGATCAAGACGATCCAGGTCATCCCGCAGGCCAGTGCCGCCATCGTGGAGCGCTTCGGCCGCTACACCCGCACGCTCAACGCCGGGCTGAACATCGTCGTCCCGTTCATCGACTCGATCCGCAACCGGATCGACCTCCGCGAACAGGTCGTCCCGTTCCCGCCGCAGCCGGTGATCACCCAGGACAACCTCGTCGTCAACATCGACACGGTCATCTACTACCAGGTGACCGACGCCCGCGCCGCGACCTACGAAGTCGCCAGTTACATCCAGGCGATCGAGCAGCTCACCGTCACCACGCTCCGCAACATCATCGGCGGCATGGACCTCGAGCGGACCCTGACCTCCCGCGAGGAGATCAACGCGGCGCTCCGCGGGGTCCTCGACGAAGCCACCGGCAAGTGGGGCATCCGCGTCAACCGCGTCGAGCTCAAGGCCATCGAGCCGCCCACCTCCATCCAGGACTCGATGGAGAAGCAGATGCGCGCCGACCGCGACAAGCGCGCCGCCATCCTCACCGCGGAAGGCATCAGGCAGTCCGCGATCCTCACGGCCGAGGGCGAGAAGCAGTCCGCGATCCTGCGCGCCGAGGGTGAGGCCAAGGCGTCCGCGCTGCGCGCCGAGGGCGAGGCCCAGGCCATCCGTACGGTCTTCGAGTCCATCCACGCCGGAGACCCGGACCAGAAGCTCCTCTCGTACCAGTACCTCCAGATGCTCCCGAAGATCGCCGAGGGCGATGCCAACAAGCTCTGGATCGTGCCCAGCGAGATCGGCGACGCGCTCAAGGGCCTCAGCGGCGCCTTCGGCAACCTCGGCGGCGGAGTCCCCGGCTTCAACACCGGCAACAACGGCAACAACGGCAACGCCGTGGAACGCCGGGAGCAGCCCCCGGTCGACTGACCGGGACACACCTTCGTGCATGATCAGTGAGGCCCCTCGACCTTCATGGCGGGGAGGCGTCACTGACCATCGAAGGAGATGGCCTTGTCCATCTGGGAGATTCTCGCGGTCTTCGCGGCCGGGGTCGGCGCGGGCACGATCAACACCATCGTCGGCTCCGGCACGTTGATCACCTTTCCCGTGCTCCTCGCGACCGGTCTGCCACCGGTCACCGCCACCGTGTCCAACGCGCTCGGCCTGATCCCGGGGGCCATCAGCGGAGCCATCGGCTACCGCGAGGAACTCGCAGGCCAGCGCCGCCGCGTACTGAAGCTGAGCGTCGGCGCACTGATCGGCGGACTCACCGGGGCCGCCCTCCTGCTCGCCCTGCCCGCCACGGCGTTCGAGACGATCGTCCCCGTCCTGGTGGCCCTCGCGCTCGTGCTGGTCATTCTGCAGCCCCGCATCAGCACAGCGGTCCAGCGCCGCCGCGACCGCACCGGCACCCCCGCCCGACCCGACGGCGGGCCCCTCCTGTTCACGGGCCTGATGCTCGCCAGCGTCTACGGCGGCTACTTCACGGCGGCGCAGGGCATCATCTACCTCTCCCTGATGGGCATGCTGCTCGACGACACGATGCAGCGCCTCAACGCCGTCAAGAACGTCCTCGCCGCCGTCGTCAACAGCGTCGCCGCGCTCTTCTTCCTCTTCGTCGCGGACTTCGACTGGACGGCCGTCGTGCTCATCGCGGTGGGTTCCGCGATCGGCGGCCAGATAGGCGCCAAGGTCGGCCGCCGGCTCAGCCCGCGCTTCCTGCGCACCCTGATCGTCGTCGTCGGCACCGCGGCCATCGTCCAGCTGCTGCTGCGCTGACGGACGGAAGCCCGCCCCCTCCGGTACGGGGGAGCGGGCTTCCGCACACGTCCAAGGCGTCACGCCGCAGAGTGCGCCAGCCACTCCGGCAGCGCCGACCGGTCGCCGGCCCCCAACGCGAGCAGCATCGCGTCCGCCGGCGAAGGCACGAACGGCTGACGCAGCAGAGGCATGCCCGCCTGCTCCGGCGTCCGGGCCGCCTTGCGGTGGTTGTCCTCCGCGCACGAGGCCACGGTGTTCAACCAGGTGTCCTGGCCCCCCTGGGCCCTCGGCACCACATGGTCCACGGTGCTCGCCCGCCGCCCGCAGTACGCGCACCGGTGCTGGTCCCGTATGAGAACACCCCTTCTGGACCACGGCGCGTGTCTTCGGAACGGCACCCGTACGTACCGGCAGAGTCTGATCACCCTGGGGACCGGAATGTCCACGGCGGCACCACGCATACGGAGCCCGGGATGCGACTGCTCGACGACGGCCTTGTCCTGAAGGATCAGAACCACCGCACGGTTGAGCGTCACCGTCGACAGTGGCTCGAAGCTCGCGTTGAGCACCAGTGTGTCCCGCATCCTGCCCACCTCCCCTGTGCCGCCCGTCTGTCGGCGGGCCCGGATCAACTCTGTCCGGGTGAGCCGTGACGGACAACGCAATAAAAAGTGCCCTGCCCTGATCTCTCCAAGACCAGGGCAGGGCAAACGGCAGGCGAACCTTCAGCTTTCGGGGGCGGCGTACTCCCCGATCAGCTGGGCTCGGCCCAGCGTGTGGAACCGCAGGTTGAAACCGACGACGGCGGGCGAGGCGTCGCTGTCCGCGCCGAGCTTCTCGGTGTCCACCGCGTACACGGTGAAGACGTAGCGGTGGTTCTCACCGGCAGGAGGCGCGGCACCGCCGAACTCCTTGGCCCCGTAGTCGTTGCGCGCCTGGACGGCACCCTCGGGCAGCCCTTCGAACGCCCCGCTGCCCGCACCGGCGGGGAGCTCCGTGACGGACGAGGGGATGTCGAAGAGCACCCAGTGCCAGAACCCACTGCCCGTCGGGGCGTCCGGATCGAAGCACGTCACGGCGAAGCTCTTCGTCTCCGCGGGGAAGCCCTCCCACCGCAGCTGCGGCGAGGTGTTCCCCGCCGCGTACACCTGGGCGTCCGTCAGCACGGCCCCCTGTGCGAGGTCCTCGCTCACCACGGTGAACGGGGGGACCTCGGGATGGAAGTCGTGCGGCAGCGGCGCCCTCTTCGGCTCGGTCACGTCAGCACCTCTCCTGGATCGGCTGTGCGGTGTCTTCCCACCGACCCTAAGGGGCGTCAGAGCCAGTTGCGCTGGCCGCCGACCTGGGCGAGCCACTGGTTGAGGTACGCGGCCCAGTCCGTGCCCTGGAAGTCGGTGAGACCCACCTGGAAGGCGCGGTAGGAGTCGCTGCCCTCACTGAAGAGACCCGGCTTCTTGTCCATCTCCAGGATGACGTCCATCTCCCGGTCGTCCGCGACGAACGTCAGCTCGACCTGGTTCAGCCCCCGGTACTGCTGCGGCGGGACGAACTCGATCTCCTGGTAGAACGGCAGACGCTGGCGGGTGCCGCGGATGTGGCCGCGCTCCATGTCGGCGCTGCGGAAGCCGAAGCCCAGCTGCCCGAAGGCGTCCAGGATGGCCTGCTGCGCGGGCAGCGGGTGCACGTTGATCGGGTCCAGGTCGCCCGAGTCCACGGCGCGGGCGATCTCCAGCTCGGTGGTCACCCCGATGTTCATGCCGCGCAGCTGCTGCCCGGCGAACATCGTGATCGGCGTCTCCCAGGGGATCTCCAGCCCGAACGGCACGACGTGTACCGCACCGGCCTGCGCCTGGAAGGCACCACCCAGGCGCAGCTTGGTGAACTCGATGTCCTGCTTGGTCTCCTGGTCACCGCCCTCGACCTCGACCCGAGCCTGCAGGCCGACCGAGAGAGCCTCGATCTGCTGGTCCACGGAGCCGCCCTGGATCCGGACCTCGCCCTGGACGACCCCGCCGGGGACGACATTGAGTTCGGTGAGTTCGGTCTCGACCGAAGCACCGCCGGCACCCATGCTCGCGAGCAACCGCTTGAAGCCCATGTTTTCCTCCTTGGTCCTGACCTCTACATACGCGCCACGACCGTAGCCGGTTCCCGCCACGCCGAGCCCAGTACCCTCGGACGCCATGAACGAGGGCATGGACCGTACGCCGCTCACGCGGGACTTCTTCGACAGGCCCGTGCTGGACGTGGCGCCCGATCTTCTGGGCCGCACCCTCGTCCGGACCACGGACGAGGGCCCCATCGAGCTGCGCCTGACGGAAGTGGAGGCGTACGCGGGCGAGATCGACCCGGGCTCCCACGCCTTCCGCGGCCGGACAGCGCGCAACAGCGTGATGTTCGGACCGCCGGGTCACTCGTACGTCTATTTCACGTACGGCATGTGGCACTGCCTCAATCTGGTCTGTGGCCCCGAGGGCATGGCGAGCGGTGTCCTGCTCCGGGCCGGGGAGATCGGCATCGGAGCGGAGATGGCCCGCAAACGTCGATTCTCGGCCCGGTATGACAGAGAACTGGCCAAAGGGCCGGCGCGACTGGCCACCGCCCTCGACGTCGACCGCGCGTTGAACGGGGTGGACGTGGTGCACGGCCCGCAGCGGCCGCTGTCCGTCCTACGGGGTACTCCGCCATCTCCCGACCAGGTCCGGAGCGGTCCCCGCACGGGGGTTGGCGGCGACGGCTCACACCAGCCCTGGCGCTTCTGGATCGACGGCGACCCCACGGTCAGCCCTTACCGGGCTCACACGCCCCGCCGCCGCGCAACTTGACTCGCCCCTGCTGTTTCCCTAGTGTAGTCCGAGCCGCTTGAACGGATGCAGTTGTTCTTGGTGTGGTCCATCGGACCGGACCGAAGCATCGTGAGAGGGCCAACCACTACCTACGATTCACCCCTGGCGGGTGTGATTTCGGCATGCCGAAATTCTCCCGAACGGCTCGATTATGAGTCGCCGAGGAAATCGGCTAATGTAGTGACCACGCCGAAAGGGAAACGCGAAAGCGAAGAACTGGAAAGCGAAAAAGCAAGAACCCGCTTCGACCGGGAATCGGACACGAAAGAGTCTGGTAGAGTCGGAAACGCAAGAACGAAGGGAAGCGCCCGGAGGGCCCCGGTGAAACGGGACCGAAGGAAGCGTCCGTTCCTTGAGAACTCAACAGCGT